>NZ_CP120997.1:7400000-7646342 GCF_030719295.1 Streptomyces sp. Mut1
GGACGGCCGCGGTGATCAGGGCCCGCGGCAGCCAGCGGGGGAGCAGGGGTTCCTGCTGGTACGAGCCGTCCACGAGGACCGGCTCCACCGGGTCCTGGCCCTCGGCCACCTGGGTCGCGGCGAACACCTGGAAGGGGTGCGTGACCGGGTTGCCGCGCCACATCCGCTTGACCGGGCGCACCCGCATCTTCGCGAACTCCGCCTTGCCCGGGGCCACGTGGATCTCCGTCGCGGCGAACACGACCCGGGCCCGTTCGGTCCCGGGCTGGGCACCCAGGCGTACCGTCACCGGCGTGTTGCCCCGGTTGTCGACGGCCAGCCGGTGCTGTCCGTTGCGCGCGCCGTGCGAGCTGCGCGGGACCAGCTCGGCCGTCGTCTCCGTGAACGGTGGCACCGTCACCCGGCCCTCGGGCACCACCGTCCCGTCCTGCTCGCCGGTCGGCACCACCCTGACCCCGAACGGCGTCTCACCGGACGGCACCGTCGCGTCACGGGGCGGCCGCAGCATGAGCGTCACGGTCCCCGAGTCACCCGGATAGAGCGACAGAACCGCCGGCTCCACCGCCGCCCAGGCGGCACACGCCCCGACCACCTCGAAGCGGTACTCCTCGACGGTCCGACCCGAGTTGCGGACCTGAAGGGGGACGGCCGTCTCCTCGCCCGGAGCGGCGCTGACGGTGGTTGCGTCGAGGCTTGCCGTGAGACTCATACGCCGGACCGTAAAGACGCGACAGGGGTCGTACATCGGCCCGGAAGGAACACTTTCGGGCACATCCGATGCCCCCGGCAAACATTCTAGTTTCCTCATCAGTAAAGAGGGGCATCTTCCGTCCGCCTCACCACCAGTGGGGCCGACGAACACGGCTGCGAGGCGTGTGCACGGTGGGCCTTCCAGCTGTTGTCCAGGGGGGAGCACAGATATGGAGCGCACTACTGTCGCGTTACGGGCCCAGGACCCGATCTCGCAGGCGGGCGTGGCCAGCCAGCTGAGAGCGCGGCCCGAAGTCAGCGTCGTGGAATGGAACGAAGAGGGGCCCTGGCCCGAGGTGGTCGTCATGGTCGTCGACGCAGTCGACGAGGACGTACTGACGGCGCTGCGCCACATCCAGCGCACGACCGAGTCCCGCGCCGTGCTGGTCACCACCGACATCGACGAACAGAAGCTGGTGAGCGCGGCGGAGTGCGGGGTCGTCGGGGTCATCAAGCGTGCGGAGTCCACGCCCGAACACCTGGTGCACGTCATAGAGACCGTCGCGCGCGGGGAGGGCCACCTGCCCTCCGACCTGCTCGGAAGGCTCCTCGCGGAGGTCGGCCGGCTCCAGGGCCAGGTGCTGGCACCGCGCGGACTGCACTTCACCGGACTCGCCGCCCGCGAGGTGGACGTGCTGCGCCTGGTCGCCGAGGGGTACGACACCGCGGACATCGCCACGAAGCTGGCCTACTCCGAGCGCACGATCAAGAACGTCCTGCACTCGGTGATGACCCGGCTGCAATTGCGCAACCGCTCCCACGCGGTGGCGTACGCAATGCGGCAGGGCCTGATCTGACGAGGCGTCGGACCGGCTTCCCCGGGGCCCGGGTCCCGGGGGAGCTGCCCCAAAGGGCAGCGGGCGCTACCCGCCGAAAGGGCTGACTTCCCGCTGTGGACACCGTGCACACGAGGGATCGTGTGGGCGCTGTTCTTCGGTGGGAGGTCCGGGTGCGGGGGAGAGAAGCTGTGCGGTGGATTCGGCCGGCGGGACGCCCACGCGGACTGCCGGGGGCACGCCGTTCGGTGGCGCTCGCACTGCTGCTCCTGAGCACCGCGCTCGTCCCCGCGCCGGGCGCGGCGGGCGCCGCTCCCGCCGTGCCCGTACCTCCGGACCCCTGGGTCACCCCCGCGGTCCTGCACGAGGCGCTCGACCCGGGCGGTTCGACCGGCGTCGACAAGTCGGTGCGTACGCCGGCGATCCCCCCGAAGCCGGAGGTCGTCCTGCTGGTGGACGGTACGGGGAGCATGGAGAAGCCCATCGCCGACGTGCAGGAGAACCTGTCGGACATCACCGAGAAGGTCCTCGCCGAGCAGCCCGAGTCCCGATTCGCCGTCGCCACCTTCGGAGACCAGCAATTCGACCCCACGGGAGGCGAATTCGCGGTCCTTCAGGGACTGACGAACGACCTCGACAAGGTGCAGGACGGCGTCGACGCGCTCACGACGGACCGGGGGGCCTACAGCATGGGCCCGTCCGAGGACTGGATCAACGGACTGTGGCAGATCGCCAACGGAGCCGGTGGTCAAACGGTCTTCCGCGAGGGCTCCAACCCGGTGATCGTGCTGGTGAGCGACGCGTCCAGCCACTCACCGAGCGCCGGCCACACCATCGACGACACGATCTTCGCCCTCCAGGACAAGGGCGTCCGGGTGGTCGGCGTCGACGTCGACAGTGAGCTCGGCGACGGGCTCAACGGCACCGGCGACGCCGGTGTCCCCGGACAGATCGAGAACCCACGGACCAAGGCGGGCCAGGCCACCCGCATCATCAACGCGACCCAGGGCCGGCTGCTGGAAGGCATCCAGGGAGACGAAGTCGCCCAGGCCATCGTCGACGGCATGGACAACCTGCCCACCTCCGTCGGCCACCAGCTCCACGCGTGCAGCCCCTACCTCACGGTCGCCCTCGACCCGCCCACCCGCAGTCTGACCAGCGGCGGTACCGCCCACTTCGCCGAGACCGTCGATGTCGCGGCCGACGCCCCGCAGGGCGCCACTCTCACCTGCACGGTCCAGTTCCTGCTGGGCACACAGATTCCGGGCACCAACACCCTCGCCCCCTCGGCGGCCCCCGATCCCGACTTCGAGGAACAGATCACGATCGAGGTGAACGACGTCGACGCCCCCGTCGTCACCGTGGACGACCGCATCGCCAGGGCGGACGACGAGAACGGTACGAGGATCAGCTACCGGGCCACCGCGAGCGACGCCCAGGACGGCCGGCTCCCCGTCACCTGCGCACCCGCCTCCGGGTCCCTCTTCCCGATCGGCTCGACCACGGTCACCTGCACCGCCACGGACTCGGCGGGCAACACCGCCACCGACACGGCGGTCTTCCAGGTGCTCGACCCGCCGCCGCCACCCCTGCCCCCGCCGCCCGCGACGGACGTCGCCGTCAAGGCCGACGTCAGCCCCGACCGTACGTACATCGGCCGCCCGGCCCACGCCCGCTTCACCGTGACCAACGCGGGCCCGGACACCGCCCGGGACGTCGTCGTCGCCACGACCTGGCCGAAGCCCGGCAAGGCGGAGGACCGCGCTCCGACCTCCCTCAACCGCTGCACGGCCGCCGCGCCCTGCACCCTCCCGCCCGGCGGCCGGATCGAGGTGACCCAGACCGGCACGTACCACGAGGCGATCACCGGGGACGTACGCGCCACGGTGAGCGGCATGCTGGGCGACCTGCGCCCCGTCAACAACCAGGACACCGCCCGGCTGCGCGTGCTCAAACCCTCCCTCACCGTCACCCCGCAGGTCGCCAGGCCGGGACAGCCCGTCCTCGCCCGCGGCAAGGACTACCCGCCCGGCGAGACCGTGCACCTGACGTGGAGCCCCGGCATCACCGCCGACCGCTCCGGCGTACGGGTGGGCCGCGACGGAACCTTCGAGGTCCAGGTGCTCGTACTGCGCAAGGACGCCCTCGGCCCCCGCGTCCTGCGGGCGGACATCGCCCGCCTTCCCCGGCTCCAGAAGTCCGTCCTGGTCGTGCAGCGCAACCTCCAGCCACCGGACTTCAGAGGCCGCACGTGAGAGGGGCGGTCTCCGGATGATCCATGAGGTGGACGACGTACTGCGGTCCCTGATCCGGGCGGAGGTGCTCGGAGGCAGCCGGTTCACGGTCGTCTTCGACGCCCCCACCCGCGAGTGGGCCGCCAAGGTCAACGCCCCCATGGTCAACCTCTACCTGTACGACATCCGCGAGGACATGCGAAGGCGCGAGCGCGGCCTGCACAACGAGTACGACGGGCGGGGCGCCGTCGTCGCCCGCCGCCGACCGCCGCGCTACTTCAAGCTCTCCTACCTGATCACGGCATGGACCAAGCGCCCGGAGGACGAGCACCGGCTGCTGTCCTCCCTGCTCGGCTGCCTGCTGGCGTACGAGGCGCTGCCCCCGGAGCGGCTGACCGGCTCCCTCGCGGAGATCGGGGCGGCCGTCCCGATGTCGATCGCCCTGCCGCCACCGGAGGACCGCTCGTTCGCGGACGTGTGGAGTGCGCTGGGCGGCGAGCTGAAACCGTCGCTGGACCTGGTGGTGAGCGTGCCGGTGACGGCCTCGCCGACCTATCCGGCGGGGCCTCCGGTGGGCGACGACGGATTGCGGGCGCGCTTCGGGGACGTGCCGCGGTCCCCGGAAGGGAGCCGGGACGGCCTCCCGGTGTACGGGAGCCGCCCCGGCCGGCCCGCACGGGAAGAGCCCGCCGCCCCCGACAGCCGCCGCGGACTCGCGCTGCGGATCACGGAGAACCGGGCGGCGGACGGCGGCTCCCGCGAAGCCCGTACGGTCACCGGCCCGCCCGCCGACGGCACCGCGAAGGACCCCACCGCATGACGCCCCCGGGCCACGAGGACCACGACGGCGGCGACCGGCCACCCCTCCCGGACGGCAACCCGGACCTGCGCCACCTGCTCGCCCGGGCGACTGCCGTCGAGCAACGCGTCCGCCACGCGGTGGAGACCCGGCAGCGCACCGACCCGGACCCGGAGGACGCGTTCCGGGGGCTCTACCTGACGGACGAGAACATCGCGCGGCTGCTGGACGAGGAGCAGGCGAGGGGCTTCCCCGTGCCGATGCCGCCCGACGACGAGGCGGCGGCAGGCACCACCCGGCCCTCCCGGCTCACGTCCCTGGCCACGGACTTCGGCCTCACGCCACTCGACACCGAGATCCTGATCATCGCGCTCGTACCGGATCTGGACGACCGGTTCGAGGCGTTCTACGGCTACCTCAACGACGACGTGACCCGCCGGCGCCCGTCCATCGGCCTGGCCCTGGGCCTGTGCGGAGTCCCGCCCGCCGATGCCGTCGCCCGGGGCCGGCTCGCCGCGGGCGCCCCGCTCCGTGAGGCCGCCCTACTCCTGGCCGAGGACCAGGACCGCCCGTTCCTGAGCCGCGCGCTGCGCGTACCCGACCGGGTCACGGCCCACCTCCTCGGCGACGACACCAGGGACCCGCGCCTCGCGGACCTGACAGCGCCCTGGCACGCGATGGCGGGCGTCGGCGACCCCGCACCCCTGGCCCGGGTCCTGGCCGGCGGCGTCCGGCTGGCCTACCTGAGCGAGGACCAGGGCGGCGCGGGCACGGCCCTGGCCGCGTCGGCGCTGGAGCTGGCGGGCCGGGGCGTCCTGGGCGTGGACCTCGCCCGGCTGGCGGCCGACCCGGCCCCCGCCGACGCGGTCCGCAGCCTCGTCCGCGAGGCGCGGCTGACCGGGGCGGGCCTGGTCTGCGCCCCACTGGACGCCGTCTCCCGCGAACACCCGCATCTGCTGAGGCTGCTGACGGCCACCCCGGTACCGACCGTCATGGTGGGCCGGGTGCCGTGGGACGCCTCCTGGTCCCCGGTCCCGCCGCTGCTCCTGCACGCCCCGAGGGTCGAGCCTTCGGTGCGGGGCGCGCTGTGGAGCGAGGCGTACCGCCGTTCGGCAGCGGCCCCGGTCCCGGCCGCCATCGACCCGGACGGCCTGCTGGCGCCCTTCCTCCTCACACCGGAGCAGGTCACGGGCGCGGCTGTCAGCGCCGCCCAGACGGCACGGCTCGACGGCGGGACCCTCACCCCGGACCACGTACGCCGGGGAGCCCGCGCCCAGAACGCGGCCGGCCTCGACCGCCTCGCCCGCCGTATCGAACCCACGGTGACCTGGGACGACCTGGTCCTCCCACCCGACACCCACGCACAACTGCGCGAACTCACCGCCCGCGCCCGCCACCGCGACCGGGTCCTGGGGGAGTGGGGCATGCGGCCGGGCGGCGGCCGGGGCCGTGGGGTCTCGGCGCTCTTCGCGGGGGACTCCGGCACGGGCAAAACGATGTCGGCCGAAGTCATCGCGGCCGACCTCGGCCTCGACCTCTACACCGTCGACCTGGCGACGGTCATCGACAAGTACGTGGGCGAGACGGAGAAGAACCTCGAACGCATCTTCACCGAGGCCGCCGGCGTCAACGGCGTGCTCCTCTTCGACGAGGCGGACGCGATCTTCGGCAAGCGCTCGGACGTGAAGGACGCGCACGACCGCTACGCGAACGTCGAAAGCGCGTACCTCCTCCAGCGCATGGAGTCCTTCGACGGCCTGGCCATCCTCGCGACCAACCTCCGCGCCAACCTGGACGACGCCTTCACCCGCCGCCTGGACCTGGTCATCGACTTCCCGGTCCCGGACGCGGAACAGCGCCTGGTGTTGTGGGAGCGCTGCCTGGGCCGCGTCCTGCCGCGCGACGCGGATGTGGACCTCCCCTTCTGCGCCGAGAACTTCGAACTGGCCGGCGGCAACATCCGCTCGATCGCGGTCACGGCGGCGTACCTGGCGGCGGACTCGGGGGGCGCGGTGACGATGGCCACGCTGATCCACGCGATCCAGCGGGAGTACCAGAAGCTGGGGCGGCTGACGCTGGCCTCGGAGTTCGGGCCGTATCTGGGGCTGCTGACCGCCCCATGACGCCTGCTCGGCACCGGCGGGCGCGCGCCGCCCTTGCGCGGGGGCGGGCCTTGCCGTCACCGTTGGTCGCGGCCGGTGCATTGGCCGACAGGTCCGATTCGTACGGTGACGGGAGCCGGTGTGACCGCATTACCTGTTCTGCCTGACGGAGTTCTGCCCCACGCACTGCACGGAGACGGCCCGCACAAGGTGATCGCCGTGCACGGTTGGCTGGCCGACCGTTCCGCGTACGACCCGGTGGTGCGCGACCTCGATCTCGGCTCCTTCCAGTACGCGGTCGCGGACCTGCGCGGGTACGGCGAGGCCAGGGACGTGGCCGGCTCCTACACGACAACGGAGGGCGCAGCGGACGTCCTCGCACTGGCCGACCGGCTCGGCTGGGAGCGCTTCTCGCTGATCGGCCACTCGATGGGCGGGTCCGTCATCCAGCGGACGCTGGCCACCGCGCCGCAGCGGGTGCGGAGCATCGTCGGGGTGTCACCGGTCCCGGCATCCGGCCTGTCCCTCCCGCCCGAGCAGTGGGAGCTGTTCGCCGGGGCGGCGCAGATCCCGGGCAACCGCCGGGCCATCCTCGACATCACCACCGGAGGCCGGCGCCCGGCGGCCTGGCTGGAACGCATGGTGCGCCGCTCGGTCGAGTGCAGCGACGCGAAGGCGTTCCGGACCTGGCTGGACTCCTGGACGGGCGAGGACTTCCACGACCGGATCGACGGTTCGCGGGTGCGGGCCCTGACGGTTGTGGGGGCGCTCGACCCGGCTCTCTCCGCCGATCTGCAACGCGCCACCTGGATGCGCTGGTTCCCGCGCGCCGAACTCGTGGAGCTGCCCTCGTGCGGGCATTACGCGATGGACGAGGCGCCGCTCGACCTGATCCGGGTGATGGAGGACTTCCTGCGGGCCGACGCGGGGGCCGGCGAGGCGAAGGCGTGAGCGGGCCCACCTCCCCGGTACCGGTACCGGACGTCTTCGACCCGAGGCAGTATGCCCGCGGCGTCCCGCACGACCGCTACCGCCTGCTCCGTGACCAGCACCCCGTCGCGTGGCAGGAGGAGCCGGAGGTCCTGGGCTGGCCGGCGGGCCCGGGCTTCTGGGCGGTGACCCGGCACGAGGACGCGGTCCGGGTCCTGAAGGACTCCTCGACGTACTCCTCCTACCTCGGCGCCACCCAGATCCGTGACCCGGACCCCGCGGACCTGCCGT
This sequence comes from Streptomyces sp. Mut1, assembly GCF_030719295.1. Classification (NCBI taxonomy): domain Bacteria; kingdom Bacillati; phylum Actinomycetota; class Actinomycetes; order Kitasatosporales; family Streptomycetaceae; genus Streptomyces; species Streptomyces castrisilvae. Next base: position 7,407,883 of record NZ_CP120997.1, read on the forward strand.
TCATCCGCCGGATGATGCTGAACCAGGACCCGCCGCACCACCGCCGCCTGCGTGTCCTGGTCAGCCGCGCGTTCACGCCGAAGCGTGTGGACCGCTTCGAGACGGTCGTACGGGAGCGCGCCCGCTCCCTGCTGACCCGCGCGGTCACCGAGGCGCGCGCCGGAGACGGCACCTGCGACCTGGTCACCCAGGTCACCGACGACTACGCCCTGCTCAACCTCACGGACCTGCTGGGCGTACCGGACACCGATCGCGGGCTCCTCCTCCACTGGACCCAACGCGTCATCGGCTACCAGGACCCGGACGAGGCCGGGGTGCCCACACTCGGCCCGGACGGCAAGCCGGTGAACCCGCGCTCCCCGGCGGCGCTGCGCGACATGTTCGACTACGCGCACGCCCTGGCGGTCCACAAGCGCCGGAACCCCGCCGACGACGTGATGACAGCGTTGGCCACGGACCCCGAACTGACCGCGCCCGAGCTGGAGATGTTCTTCTTCCTGCTGGTGGTCGCGGGAAACGACACGGTACGCAGCGCGGCCCCGGGCGGCCTGCACCTCTTGGCCGAGCACCCCGAGGCGTACGCCCGCCTGCGCAACGGCGAGGTCGGTCTCGCCACGGCCGTGGACGAACTCCTCCGCCGCCACCCACCGGTCCTGACCTTCCGCCGCACGGCTGCCCAGGACACGGCCCTGGCGGGCACGCGCATCCGCACCGGCGACAAGGTGGTCGTCTTCCACGCCTCGGCCAACCACGACGAACGCGTCTTCCCGTCCCCTCTCACCCTGGACCTCACCCGCTCCCCGAACCCCCACATCTCCTTCGGCGACGGCCCCCACGTCTGCCTGGGCGCGCACTTCGCGCGCTTGCAGCTGCGGGTGTTGTACGAGGAGGTGTGCGGCGTGTTTCCGGCCGGGGGACTCAGCCTTGCGGCGCCGCCGCGGCGGCTGGTGTCGAACTTCATCAACGGGGTGAAGTCGCTGCGGGTGGGGGTGGTGGATGTGTGAGCCAATCGCCTTCGCGCCAAGGGCGGTTCCCACATGAAGATGACGGGGTCATGTCAAGCTATTTATGATGCAAAGTTTACTACTCATGCCGAGCTGAAAAAATGGCCCCGTCGGGGAGTTTTAGTCGTGAGATGTGTGACAGCATTTTTGAGTATGAAGAAAATGCGGGCTGACTGGACCCATTCAATGACTCTCCATTGAAGGACATGTCCCAAAAGTCTGCACCTGAAAATTCGTGAATCCTTTTGTCTTCCCGATCTCGCAAGTTGATTGCAAGGTACGACTGATCGGTCCCGAACCACGTTGCAATCGGATATAAGCCTGCCTGATTCACAAAGAGTTCCGCGTCGTCTTCTCCCATGACTCCAAGTTTCAATTGGTACCACTGTACCTGTTCGGCATCGGCCATGTTGCAGTCATAGTCCGGTGCATCGAACTGGGCGAGTACCGGTGGATGGGTCGGTGAGGTGGTATGAATGAATCCAAGCACTTCTCGAACTGTTCGAAACCAGGTAGGAAGTGACAATCGGTCCGCGCTCTCATAGTTATCGAGTTGCTCCGGAGAGTCGCGGAAAAACGTAAAGGGCTGGAATTTTGTGACGAAGACTTCGAGGTGCCGTTTGTGCATCATTGGTAAGCGCGAAGCGGAGATCCACTGGAGCGCGTTGTGGCAACTGCCGATCCGATCCGGAGTTTCCTCTGAGCTCATGCTCGACTCCCTAATCGATCAAGGTCTCTATCTTGCTGATGATTTGAGCGTAATTCCCTTTCTGGCGAGTCGCGGTGATCTGTATCCCTCTTTTGTCCTGGCACTCCGGGTGTAGTTCATGAGGGTATGCCCGGTCGCCGTCCCAAATCCAGTTTTGGGCGACCGTTTTGAGGTTGCCGGCCACTCCGGATATGTCATTCGCGTTATTAAATACGTCACGTGCGGCGTTGTGGAATTTATTCTCGTGCTTTGTCTTCTGGTTCCCCTTGTAGTAAACTGCTCCGACATGTCCCGTGGGAACGGTGAAATTCTGGCGCCTTCCGTTCTGTGTATCTGATACCACGTGCGGAGGGGCCTCAGTGAGGTTGTGGAACACCAGCAGAGACGTGTCGCTACGCAAATCGTGGTGATCGTCGATCCACTTCTGTCCGGCGACGATGGTTTCAGCTTTCTGTGCGCGATCGATCACAATGAGAATGTAGTCGCTCGGAATCCATTCGTGATGTCCTGGCGTTGCATCCCTGAAGCGCTTTTTCACGAACCCGCGGGCCTGCCCGTACGGCTTCTTGTCCCAGGCCTTTTTGAAGAACTCCAAGTCCACCTTGATCTTGGACCCCTCGTACTCCACTTCTACGGATTCATTCAGTGCCATCTTTTTGAGGAAGCTGACGATGTCTGCGGCGCCGGGAATCGCCTTTCTCAGAATGAGCTTGTAGTCTTTGCTGGTGAGTTCCACAGTCGCTTGAGCGACCGGTTCTGGAGGGCTCGCCTTGGCTATGACGGAGAATCGTTCCGGATCCCCGCCTGCGGATTCTGTGTGAAGCTGCTTGAGCCCCTTCGGTCGCAGCCGATTGAAAGTGCTGGATACCGCTGAATCGAGTGCAGATTTCGTCGGCAAGGGCTTAGACGTGTGCGGAGCGAGTTGATCACGTGCCTGCTTCTTTACATCGATGCTCTTTTCGGTGTCCTTCTCCTCGGCCTTTTCCGTTTTACTCCGACTGCCCTTGAGCTTCAGCCATAGCGCCTTCCCCTTCTTGACGATGAAGTTCACGATCTTGTCGATCGCTCGATTCACCGGGCGCGCCACCGCATGGAAGACGCTCTTCACCTTCGCGGCCAGGCTGCCGATACCAAGCAGCGAAGCCAGGAAACCGATCAATAGCGGTACGCTCGCGGCCAAGGCGGTTTCGACCATCTTTGGGACGCCGGCCTTGTCGCCGTTGGCTATCGCCACCACCGCGTCCAGCACCGAATTGACGAACTCCACTATCTGAGCGCCCTGGTTCACGATGAACGTGACGATGTCGATAATTCCCTTGACCGCGCGGACGAACGCGGAGGCGGGGTTCAGGAGGGAGAGGATCCAGGTGATGCCCGCTATGATCACCGTCGGGATCAAATAGCTCGTCAGCTTTTCCAGGATCGTGGACTTGAGGTCGCCGGCCTCTTCCTGGATTTCCTTGACCGCGCCCGCGGGGCCCTCGTTCGCGATGTTCTTCGCTACCGGGACCGAGGACTCGACCGCCGTCATCGCCTGGTCCGGGACGCCCTTGCGGGTCACGCGGGCGCGGATGTTGGCCCAGGTCAGGCCCAAGAGGGAGCCGATGAGCTGGATAATTCCCTTTATGTCGAACTTTTGGGGCAATTCCAAGCCTGCCTTGACCGCAGTGCCGAGCAGCCAGGAGACGACCCCGGTCTTCAGGTGGTCGACGATGTTCGTCATGAAGAGGTTCAGGCCCGCGCCGACGGCCGATACCAGGTTGCCCAGGAAGCCGATGGGGTCCTTGATGATCTTCATGATCGCGCCGGCGGCCTTGGCGAGGATGCCGAGGAGGAGGTTCTTCAGGTCGTTGATCGTCTTTATCGCACCAACGATCGCGTCCTTCGCCTTGTCGATCAGGCCCTTGTTGGCCTCCTGGAGTTTCTTTATGTCCTCGTCGATCTTGTTCAGGGCGGCGGTGTACTTCGATGCCAGGTCCTGGACCAGTTGTTCCGACTTTTCGTTGACCGTTGATTCCAGGTCATCGAATTTGCCCGCGAAGTCCTTGGCGGCTTCCTCGCCGAACTGACGGAGATCCGTGGGGAGTTTGTCGACCTCCGCCTTCAGTTCCTTGCGGCCCTTGGCGATACGCGCCTTCGCCTTGCCCAGTTCCGTGCCGATGATGTCGGCCACCGACGAGATCACCGTCTGCATCTGCGAGACGTAGAGCTTGCGGGCCTCCTGGTAGAGGTTGTTCGCCTCATCCGGGAGACCGGCGAACTTGTCCTTCACCCAGCGGGCCTTTCCCCGCCAGCCCGAGTAGCGCTTGTCCTTGTACTTCTTCATCCGGCGTTTGTGGTCCGCGGTGAACGCGTCCCGCGCCGCCTTCTCGCCGGTCGTGAAGGCCGTGTCGACCTTCTTGTCCAGGCCGTCGAGTGTTGCCTCGACGTCCTTCTTCGTGCCGTCGTAGACCTTCTGGAGCTTCGTCGTGACCTCGGCGCGCTTCTTCTCGTCCTTCGACTTCGTCTCGCCCTTGCCGCCGTCGACCTTCTGGCCGGCCTGGGCGCGTGTCGCGGTCAGCGCGCTCATGGCGGCGGCGCCCGAGGCGGCGGCGCCCGCCTTCGCGGTGTTCAGCTGCTGGTTCTCGGCGGACCTGCCCTTCGCCGGGGCCTTCGCCGAGTCGGCCTCGGCGGTCTTCTTCGCGCCGAGGGCCTCGTTGAACTCCGGCTCGTTGCCCTTGGCGAGCTGGTCCTCGGTGACCTCCGCGTCCGCCATCGCCTTGTCGTTTTGGGCCGGGCCCTCGGAGAAGTCCGTGACCGACGCCGGCTGCTTCTCGGGGATCGCGGCCGCCGCGGACGGGGCGCCCGGGTTGCCGGGAGGCTGGTCCGGGGTCAGCGGGGTGACGGGTTTGTCCTTGGCGGCGGACGTGTCCGGCGGGGCCTTCGTCGCCGTGTCGATGTCCTTGGCCGACGACTCCTTGCCGTCCGTGACCTTGCCGTCGACCTCCGACTTGATCTTGTCCGCCTTACCGGACTTGGAGAACTTGTCGGCCTCGTCGAGGTTCTTCGGCGCCTGCGCGTCGATCGCCTTGTTCACGGCCTCGACGAACGCGTTCTTGTCGAACTCGCCCGGCTTCGCGGTGTTCATCTTCTCCGCGTTGGCCGCCTTGCCCTGCGCCTCCTTGTCGTCCGGAGGGGCGACAGCCGCGGCCTGCGATGCCTTGGACTCCGTACCGGCCGGCCGGTGCTGGGCGAGGTGCTGCTTCTTCGCCGCCACGGCCGCCTTGACGCCGCGGAAGCCGGGGGCCTGGGCCGGTGACGGTTTGACCGGGGCCGTGTAGCGCTGGGCCACCAGGCGCGAGACGGCCGCGTTGCCGGCCGCCCGTTGCAGCCGCTGGAGGGCGCGGCGGTCCGGGGACGCGGGAGCGGGGGAGGGAGAGGGGGCCGTGCGGGGGGCGTCCGCGCGGGAGGGAGGAGTGTGGGACGGGGCGGCGGGGGGCTTCTCCGGAACCGCCTTCATCCGCCCCTCCCTCCCCCGGCACAGCTCCGCCCGGAACTCGGCACAGCTCCACCCGGACGCGGTCGATGTGTCAGCGTGCCGGGCGCGCGCAGCACGCGCGCAGAGGGTTCGGGCCACGCCCGGGGCACCGACGAGTGGCGCGGCCGTTGCCACCCGCTTGCCTCATCGGGCAGCCCCCCGTGCACGGCAGGGCGGCCGAGTATCCGTTCCCGGTGATCGCCGAAGTGGCGAGAATCGCCGGAGTTCCCCGGTCGCACCACGGGCCGCGGAACGGGGTGGGAAGCACGTCGAGGAGTGTCGAGGAGAGGCCCATATGCCGTCGTACCTGTCCCCGGGCGTCTACGTCGAAGAGGTCGAGTCGGGTTCCCGGCCGATCGAAGGGGTGGGCACGTCGGTCGCCGCCTTCGTCGGCTTCGCCCAGCGCGGCCCGTTCGACGAGCCGACACTGATCACGAACTGGAGCCAGTTCGTCAGCACGTTCGGCGACTTCGTCGACGGGACGTACCTCGCCTCCAGCGTCTACGGCTTCTTCGCCAACGGCGGCGGCATCTGCTACGTCGTCCGCGTCGGCGACGGCTCCGACACCGTGGCCGGCGGCGAGGAAGGGGAACTGGCGGCCGGTGCCGAGGTCCAGATCGGGCCCTACTCCGTCAAGCCCAGGCCGGGCGTGGCCGGCGAGATCAGCGTCGAGGTCGCCGAGGCCGAGGGCGACGACCCGCCATCCGACGTGTTCCAGCTCGTCGTGAAGCGCGACGGCCAGGTCGCGGAGACGTATCCGGCCGTGACCACCAAGCGCAGCAAGGAGAACGTCGCCACCCGGGTCAACGCCAAGTCCGAGCTCATCGAGATCCGGGAGCCGGGGCGCGGCGCCGCCCCCGCCCGGCCCGCGCCCCAGTCGGTCACCCTCGCCCCCGCCGCCCCCGCGGCCGGCAGCGCGGGTGCGCTCGCCCCCGAGGTGTACGTCGGTGACGCCGACCGGCGCACGGGCCTCGGCGGGCTGGAAGCGGTGGACGACGTCACGATGATCGCCGTGCCCGACCTGATGGGCGCGTACGAACGCGGCCTGCTCGACCTGGATTCGGTCATCGCCGTACAGCAAGGGCTCATCTCGCACTGCGAGCTGATGGGTGACCGCGTCGCCATCCTCGACCCGCCGCCCGGCCTGTCACCGCAGCAGATCAGGGCCTGGCGCACCGACCGGGCGAACTTCGACTCCAAGTACGCGACCCTCTACTACCCCTGGATCAGCGTCGCCGACCCGGCTTCGGGCCGTGCCACCCTCATTCCGCCGAGCGGGCACGTGGCCGGGATCTGGGCGCGCAACGACGACTCGCGCGGGGTGCACAAGGCACCGGCCAACGAAGTGGTGCGCGGAGCCGTGGCGTTGCAGACACAGCTGACCAAGGGTGAGCACGATCTGCTCAACCCGATCGGGCTGAACTGCATCCGAGCCTTCCCCGGGCGCGGCATCCGGGTCTGGGGCGCCCGCACGCTGGCCTCCGACCCGGCCTGGCGCTACCTGAACGTGCGGCGGCTCTTCAACTACCTGGAGGAGTCGATCCTCGCCGGCACCCAGTGGGTCGTCTTCGAGCCGAACGACGACGCCCTCTGGGCGCGTATCCGGCGCACCGTCTCGGCGTTCCTGGTGAACGAGTGGCGCAAGGGTTCGCTGTTCGGGCTCACCCCCGACGAGGCGTTCTACGTGAAGTGCGACCGGGAGACCAACCCGCCTTCGAGTGTCGACGCCGGTCAGGTCGTCTGCGAGGTCGGCGTCGCACCCGTCAAGCCGGCGGAGTTCGTCGTGTTCCGGCTCTCCCAGCTGACCGGTGGTTCCGGGGGCGTGGACGAGTGACCGGCCCGCTCGCCGCTCCAGTGACCGGCCCGTCCCCGAACCCCGCGTAAGGAGCCTGTTGTGCCACTTCCCGATCTCGACAGTTCCGTCGGGCACTCCTTCGGCCTCGAATTCGACAGCGTCGTCATCAAGCAGATCACCGAGGTCAGCGGTCTGAAGATGGAGCAGGACGTCATCGAGCTCAAGCAGAACACCGCCGACGGCAAGTACGCCATCAAGAAGCTGCCCGGCCGCCCCAAGGCCGGCGAGGTCACCGTCACCCGCGGCCTGACCGAGGACAACAGCTTCGAGCGCTGGATCAAGGACTCGCGGTTCGGCCGCATGACCAACGCCCGCCGCAACGGCGCTGTCATCGTGTACGACTACGAGGGCCTGCCCATCAAGCGGTACAAGCTGATCAACGCCTGGCCCAAGTCGCTGGAGATCGGCACGCTCAAGGCCGGTGACACCTCGGTGCTCACGGAGAAGCTGGCGATCACGTACGAGAGCATGGAGCTCGACTGATGCGGCGTTCGGTCCAGTTCCAGGCGCCCCCGGACCGGGACTCCGGTGCGGGCGGGTCCGAGCCGCTGCGGACCGAGTTCTCGTTCGAGCTGCCGCGCGGTTACGTGGACGAGGCCGGAACCGTGCACCGCGACGGCGTCATGCGGCTCGCGACCGCACGCGACGAACTGGTGCCGCTGCGCGACGACCGGGTGCGGGAGAACTCCGCGTATCTGTCCGTCGTCCTGATCTCCCGGGTGGTGACCCGGATCGGGACGGTCGAGGACATCCACCCGGGTGTCATCGAGGACCTGTTCGCCTCCGATCTGGCGTTCCTCCAGGACTTCTACCGGCGCATCAACGCCGAGGGGCACACCCGCGCCGCCGTCACCTGTCCTTCCTGCGACGAGGAGTTCGCGGTGAATCTCGCCGGCGGTCGCCTGGGGGAATCGTGACGTACGCGGCCGACCTGCTCTACGAGGAGGTCGCGTACCTCGCCTACCACTTCCACTGGCCGCTGGACGACCTGCTGGACCTGGAACACCCGGAACGCCTGAAGTTCGTCGCACAGGTCGCCCGCCTCAACGGGCAGTAGCCAGGAGCGCGGAGGAGGACGAGGAACCATGGGGCTGATGTCCTGGCTGCGCGGCGGCCGCACCACCGGCCGTGCCATGCCCCCGGAGGCCCCGGGCCGGGGCGACCGGGCCGACCGGGTCGACGTGAACCGGCTGGATCCGGTCCAGCGGTCCGTCACGGGACAGGACCTCCTGACCGACCCCGGCGGATTCGAGGCATCCCTGATCACACGTCAGGAGCCGTCGCTCGGTCGGCCGCTGGGGCATCTGGTCAGTCCGCAGGCGCCCGCGGGCCTGGTGCGCGGCGTTGCGGACCCGGCCCCCGGGAGTCCGGCCCCGGCGGTGCAGCGATCCGTGGACATGCCGATGCCGGCCCGTGGGAAGCCGCAGCCCGGAGCCGTCGCCGTCCAGCGGGCGTACGGAGACGGCCCGCCGGCCCTGACCTCCGCCGAGGACTCGTCCGCGTCGGCCGGTCTTCCCGTACGCCAACTGCTCGGCGAGCAACCGCTCGTAGAACCCGAACCGGCGGACGAGAGGGTGGCCGACGGCACGAACGCGGGGCCCCTTCCCCCGCCGGACGCGTCCCCGGGCGCCCCGGCCGTTCAGCGCACCGCCGCTGCCGCGCAGCCGCCTCCACCCCGGCCCACCGCGGGCGGGCTCGGGGCGCCGCTGCCTGGCCTCCCGCCCACCGCCCAGCGCCGGGTCGTCCGGCCGCCCGCCGCTCCGGAGCCCGCGCCCCGGCCCCCGCTCGTGCAACGCGACACCGCCTGGGAGGCCCCGGACGAGGTCCACGCCCCGGCGAACGGTCCCGCCGAGAGCGCGTCGGGGCCGGCGGATCCCGAGACGCCGGGCTCCCCGGATGCCCCTGACGGGACGGAGGCCGTGGCCCCCCTGCTGGGCGACGACCCCCTGACGGGCCCGGCGGTGACCGGGGGAGAGCCGGCAGAGACGTCCGGCGGGCACGGCGCGGCCCCGGCAGGCCCGCCACCCGCCGCCCCGGTCCAGCGCTCCGCCGTAGCGCCGGGCGCCACGCCCGTACCCCCGCCGGCCCAGGACCGACCCACCGCGCCCCTGCTCGGGGACCGGCCGCTCACCCTCCGTACGGCGGACGCCCCTGGCGCGTCCGGCGCCCCGGCCGGCACCCCGGCGGCCGTCCAGCGTGCCGCCGAGGCCGGTCCGGGGAAGCCGTCCGCGCCTGATCCGGCCGCCGTCCCGTCGCATCCGGCCGCCGCCGTCCGCTGGATCCTCCCCGACGCGGACGAGGTCCCGCGCTCGCTGCCGCCCGCGGTGTCCCCCGTACAGCGGCAGACGCACGCCCCACCCGCCCGGCCGCAGCCGGCGCCCAGGGGCCGCCCGCCGGCCTCCGCCCCGACGGCCGGGGCGGTCGCCGTGGCTGCCGGGGTGGCTCAGCGCATGGCCGACGGGAGCGTGGTGTTCGCCTCCGCGCCACGGGCCGGCACCTCGCGGCCGGTCGTCCAGCGGGACTCGGAGATCGCGGAGGAGCCCCCGCCACCGCCCCTGCCCGAACCCGAGACCGGGCCCCAGCCCGAGCCCGGCGCCGAGCCGCCCTCCGGCGCCGAGCCGCCGACGGCGGAGCAGGGCAGCGGCGCCGGCGGAGCCACGGGGGCGGGAGGAGCGCCGCCCGTCACCGACGAGCTGGTCCGCGCCCTGTACGCGCCGCTCAGCAGGCTCCTCAAGGCCGATCTGCGGCTCGAACGCGAACGCTCCGGATTCCTGATCAACACCCGTCACTGATCGAGAGGCACGTGCCATGGCCACCGATTCCGCCCCGGACGACCCCGCCGTCAGCGTCTGCTTCGTCGTGACGATCGACGACATCGAGCTCGGGTCGTTCAACACCTGTGACGGGCTGGGCTGCGAAGTGGTCCTGGAGACCCGGGAGGAGGGCGGCAACAACGGGCATGTGTGGCAGCTGCCGACCAGGCTGAAGTACTCCAACGTCAAGCTGTCGCGGCCGCTCACCCGGGAGACGGAGAAGGTGGCCCGCTGGTTCGCCACCATGACCACCGGGTTCAGCCGCAAGACCGCGCACATCGAGGCGCGCACGGGTGACGGCCGGAAGGTGGCCCAGTGGGGGCTGCTGGAGGTCGTGCCCGTGCGCTGGACCGGTCCCTCGTTCACCCCGGAGTCGCCCAAGGTCGCGATGGAGACGATCGAGATCGCCCACCACGGCTACGTGATGGAGGGCTGAGCGGCGTGAGCGGCGCGGGACCCATCGCCTTCAGCGCGGCCGGGACGTCCGGGGCTGCGTCGGCCGCGAAGGGCGGCTCGGCCAGGCCCAAGCTGGAACACGCCTACCTGGAGCTGCGTACGCCGCCCACCGGGGGCGGCCTCACCCCCGGCGGGCCGTGCGGGCGGATCGACTTCCAGTTCAACCCCAAGGAGCTGAGCCTGACGAAGGCCGCGTCCTGGAAGCGGACTCCGGCCAAGGGCGCGAAGAGTTCGGGCCCGCCCGAGTACCAGGGATCGCAGCCCAGCAAGCTCACCGTGGAGATGTTCTTCGACGCGGGCGACACCCAGGACACCCGCGTCGTCACGGCGGTGGAGCAGCTGTTCACGTGCTGTGTGCCGACGAGCGAGACGAGGCAGCAGCAGCGCTCCTCGCCGCCCTGGGTGGTGTTCCACTGGGGCGGACTGACCGGATTCCCCGGGTACGTGAGCCAAGTCGCCGCGAAATACACCCTGTTCACGACATCCGGCGTGCCGATCCGAGCCGTGTGCCAGGTCACCATGGAGGAGATCAGCGGGGAGACGCCCGGACAGAACCCCACCTCGGGCGCGCTGGCGGCGCGGCGGGTGCACCGGGTGGGCTCCGGGGACTCGCTGCCGTCGCTCGCCCACCGGGAGTACGGCGACGCGGGCGCCTGGCGGGTCATCGCGGAGGCGAACGGTATCGACGACCCGCTGCGGCTCGTCCCCGGCACCCAGCTGCTGCTGCCCGCCCTGGACGAGCTGAGCCGGCTGCGAGACGCCGGGGACCGGGGGGCGGGCCGATGACACACCAGGGGGTCGCCAGCGCGCTGGTGGTGGAGTTCGACGGCCGACCGCTGCCGGCCACCTTCATGAACGCCCTGGTCGAGGGGTACGTGGACGACAGCCGCACGCTCCCCGACCTGTTCCTGCTGCGGTTCCGCGACCCCGACCGCCTCCTGCTCGGGCAGACCGGCCTGAAGATCGGCAGCGAGGCCCGGCTGCTGGCCCGCGTGGGCGGCGGCACGGCCCCCCAACCGCTCCTCGAAGGCGCGGTCACGGCCCTGGAGGTGGAGCTCGACGAGACCGGCACCTTCACCGTGATCCGGGGGCTCGACGCCTCGCACCGGCTGCTGCGGGGCCGGCGCGTCGCCACCTACCAGAACATGACGCTCGCCGACATCTGCGGCCAGGTCGCCCAGCGCGCCGGACTGAAACCCGGCAACGTGGACGTGGCAGGCCCCGTCATCGAACACATCGCCCAGCCCAACGTCACCGACTGGGAGTTCGTGCGCGGCCTCGCCGAGGAGGCCGGCGCCCAGGCGTACGTACGCGACGGGCAGCTGCACATCACCCGGCCCGCCGAGGCGAGCGGGGCGCCGGACAGCTCCGCGCGCGCCGACCGCGATCCCCTCGTCCTCGAACTCGGCGGCAACCTGCTCCGCTGCCGCGCCGGGGTCTCGGCAGCCGAACAGGTCTCCGAGGTGGAGGTGCGCGGCTGGGACGTCGGCGCGAAGGAACCCCTGGTCGGCAAGGCACCCGCCGGTACGTCCGCCACGCTCGAACTCGGCGTGACCGCGGCCGAGGTGACCGCCCCCTTCGGCGAGGCGCGGTTCGTCGTCACCGACGCCGCCTACGGCACCCAGGCCCAGGTCGACCAGGCGGCGAAGGCACTGGCCGAGCGCATCGCCGGATCGTTCGCGGAACTGGACGCCGTGATCCGGGGCAACCCCGAGGTCACGGCCGGCAGCGCCGTCGCGCTGAACGCCGTCGGCGCGCCCTTCGAGGGGCGCTACACCGTCACCACCTCACGCCACGTCTTCGACGCCGTACGCGGATACGAGACCTGGATCACCGTGTCCGGGCAGCAGGAACGCTCCCTGTTCGGGCTCACCGCGGGCGGCGGGCCGGAGAGCGGCGGCCCGCGCTGCGCCGGCCTGGTCAGCGGGACGGTCACGGACACCCACGACCCGGAGGGCTCCGGCCGGGTCAAGGTGCGCTTCCCCTGGCTGTCGGACGAGTACGCGAGCGACTGGGCGCGTACCGCGCAGTCCGGCGGGACGGGCGGCGGCGAGGCGTTCATCCCCGAGGTCGGGGACGAGGTGCTGGTCGGCTTCGAACAGGGCCACCTGGACCGGCCGTACGTGCTGGCCGGGCTGTACAACGGCAAGGACCGGCCCGGCGGTGGCGGGCCGGGCGCCGCGGCCGCCCCCGACGCGGGCGGCGGTGACCTCGTCGACCCCACCACCGGGGCCGTCAACCGCCGGGCCTTCGCCTCCAGAAGCGGCAACCAGCTGGAGCTGCTGGACGCGGCCGACGGACCGCAGGGCGTACGGCTGCGCACCGGGGACGGCAAGCTCACCATCGACCTGGACCGGCGGGGCACCGCCGTCGTCATCAACAGCGACGGCAGCGTCACCATCGAGGCCAAGGAGCAGGTCTCCGTCAAGGCGGCCAAGGGCGTCACCGTGGACGCCGGACGCGGGGAGCTGGAACTGACCGGCGACAGCGTCACCCTCACCTCACGCAACGGCCTCGCCCTGAACGGCGGGAACGGCAGGGTCGCGCTCTCCACCGACGGCGCGGTGGAGGTGCACGGCGGCCAGGTCACGGTCGAGGGCAGCCGGCGCACGGACGTGAAGAGCGGGGGATCGGTCTCCGTCAGCGCACCGATGATCCAGCTCAACTGACGTACCGCACGCACGCAGTGAACAGGAGTGGACCGCATGCCGCCAGCAGCAGCCGCACGGGTCGCCGACCCCACCGGACACCCCGGCACGGTCGGGCCGCCCGGGGTGATCTCGGTGCTGATCGGCGGGAGGCCCGCCGCCACGGTGGGCACTCCCCACCAGTGCGCGTCCCCGCTCGTCCACCCGCCGTCCGTGATCGCGCCCCCGGGCAGCACCAGTGTGTTCATCGGCGGCAGGCCCGCCGCCCGCGTCGGAGACCTGAGCGCCTGCGGATCACCGATCGTCGCGGGCTGCGCCACCGTGCTGATCGGAGGCTGAGCGGGCATGGGAGAGCAGTTCATCGGAGCGGGCTGGGCCTTCCCGCCGCGCACCGACGCCACCGGGTCCATCGCACTCGTGCGCGGCGAGAGGGAACTGGAGGAATCGATCCGGCTGATCCTGGCGACCTCGCCCGGCGAGCGCCCGATGCGGCCGGAGTTCGGCTGCGCCGTCAACGACTACGTGTTCGCGCCCGCCGACGCCGGGACGGCCGGGCAGCTCGCGTACGAGGTGCGCCTCGCCCTGGAGCGCTGGGAGCCCCGGATCGAGGTGGCCGACGTCACCGTCCGTTTCGACGCGGCGGACAACGGGGTCCTCTACATCGACATCGGCTACACCGTGCGCGGCTCCAACGACCCCCGCAACCTCGTCTTCCCGTTCTACGTGATCCCCCAGCACGGGCCGGAGACGAGCCACGACGACGAGGAGGCCGGCGCGTGACCCTGCCCAGTCCCCATCTGGACGACCGCCGCTTCCAGGGCCTGGTGGACGAGGCCAAGCGCCTGGTCCAGCAGCGCTGCCCGGAGTGGACCGACCACAACGTCTCGGACCCCGGCGTCACGCTGATCGAGGCGTTCGCGACCATGGTCGACCAGCTCGTCTACCGGGTGAACCGGGTGCCGGAGAAGAGCTACCTCACCTTCCTCGACCTGATCGGCGTCCAGCTGCACCCGCCCACGGCCGCCCGCACCGATGTGACGTTCCGGCTGTCCGCGCCCCGCCCCGACCCCGTCGTGGTGCGCGCCGGGACCGAGGTGGCGACCGTCCGGACCGAGACGGAGGAGGCGGTCGTCTTCACCACCACCGCCGAACTGGCCGTCGTCCCCTGCTCGTTCGCCCACCTCGCCACCTGGCCGGCCGCCGAGGAGGTCGCCGACCGCACGGAGGAGCTGGCGATCGGCCGTGACGTGGCCTGTTTCGGAGCCACTCCCGCGCCCGGCGACTGCCTCTACGTGGGTCTGTCGGCCGCCGTACCGGCCGGGGTCGTCGTGCTGCGGCTGGACTGCCGCGTCGAGGGCGTCGGTGTCGACCCGCTGCGGCCGCCGCTCGTCTGGGAGGCCTGGGACGGCACCGGCTGGGCGGTCTGCGAGGTCGAGAAGGACGGCACCGGCGGCTTCAACCGGTCCGGCGAACTCATCCTCCACCTCCCGAGGACCCACACCCCGGCCGCCGTCGTCCGGCGTACCGGAGGCTGGCTGCGCTGCCGCCTGATCGAGGCCGAGCCGGGCCGCCCGACCTATCTGGCACCGCCCGTGCTCCGGGGGATCACCGCGTTCACCATCGGCGCGACCGCCGCCGCCGAGCACGCCGAGACCATCACCGACGAGGTGCTCGGAGCCGCCGAAGGCGTACCGGGCCAGACCTTCGCGCTCGCCCGGCCGCCCGTGGTGCCGGGGGACTTCGTCGTCGAGGTCGCCGACCCGGCGAGCGGCCCCGATCCGCAGTACACCCACTGGACCAGGGTCGACGACTTCGCGCACTCGGGACCCGAGGACCGGCACATCACGCTCGACCCGAACTCCGGCCGCGTCGAGTTCGGCCCGGCCGTACGGGAACGGGACGGCTCCATCCGCTACTACGGAGCGGTCCCCGCCAAGGGCGCCACCGTGCGGGTGCGCTCCTACCGCACGGGCGGCGGGCTGCGCGGCAACGTCGCCAGGTCCACCCTGAAGATCCTGCGCAGCGCGATCCCGTACGTGGCACGGGTGGAGAACCGCAGGCCCGCGCTGGGCGGCGTCGACGGGGAGAGCGTCGACAGCGCCCGGGTGCGCGGCCCGATGACGCTGCGCACCTTGCACCGGGCCGTCGTCCCCCACGACTACGAACTCCTCGCCCGCGAGGTCGCCCCGGACGCGGCCCGCGTCCACTGCATCCGGGCCGGGGCCGACGGCGACGACAGCGGCGCCGAGGCCCAGGGCGTACGGCTCCTCGTCGTGCCCGCCGGGCGCAGCGACGAACAGGGCAGGATCGGGTTCGACGAGCTGATCCCGCCCGCCCCGACCCTGCGTCTGATCGCCGGGCACCTGGAGGAGCGCCGCCCGATCGGCGCCCGGCTCGTGGTCGAGCCGCCGTTCTACCAGGGCGTCACCGTCGTCGCCTCGGTGCAGGCCGAGCCCGGCGCGGTCCGCGACCGCGTGCGCGACGAGGCACTGGCCGCGCTCTACGGGTACTTCAACCCCCTGTCCGGCGGGCCGAACGGACAGGGCTGGCCCTTCGGCCGGCCGGTCCAGGCGGGCGAGGCCTTCGCCGTGCTCCAGCGGGTGCCGGGCGTCGACCTGGTGGAGGACGTACGCCTCTACCGCGCCGACCCGGTGACCGGCGAGCGCACCGACGCCACCACCAAGATCGCACTCGACCGGCACGCGCTGGTCTTCAGCTACGAGCACCAGCTCCGGGTGAGAGGGGCCTGAGACCATGCGCACCGGCGTCCCCGGACTGGCCACCCCGCACCCGCTCATCGAACAACTGCCCGCCGTCTACCTGGAGCAGGACTTCCTCCGGCGCTTCCTCGGCGCCCTCGACGACGTCCTCGCCCCGGTCCTGCTCACGATCGACAACCTGCCCGCCCACCTGGACCCGCGCAGCGCCCCGGACGACTTCCTCGCCTGGCTGGCCCAGTGGGTGGCGGCGGAGCCCCACGAGGACAGCCCGGACGTGCGACGCCGCGAGACGGTGCGGGGCGCGGTCGCCCGGCACGCCCGGCGCGGCACGGCGGGCGGCCTCGCCGAGGCGGTACGGCTGCGGACGGGTACGGAACCCGAGATCACGGAGAGCGGCGGGACCGCCTGGTCCACAGGGCCGCGGACCGCGCTTCCGGGCGCCCCGCGTCCCTGGGTGACGATCCGGGTCCGGGAGCGGCGCGGCCGGGACATCGACCGGGCGCGTCTGGAGGAGCTCATCGCCGCGGAGGTCCCGGCCCATGTGGGCTTCACGCTGGAGATCCTGCCCCCGGACGGGGGCGCGGGGGGTGCTGCCCAGTGATCTGCGAGTCGTGCGGGCGCAGGAACGAGCCGGGGCGCGAATTCTGCGCCTCCTGCGAGGCGTTTCTCGCCTGGGAGCCGGACGAGGGGGATACGGGGACGGGCCGGGGCGGCCGGTCGGGCCCCGTACCCGGCCCGCCGGCCCCCGAGCCGCCACCGCGGATGACCGGACCTGCCGCTGACGCGTCCACGCCGCCCGGCCCCCCGCCGCCCCGGGCCCACACGCCCGTGCCCCCGGCGCCCGTGCCTCCGGCCTCGCCGCCGGGGCCACCCGCTGCCGGACCTTCGCCAGGGCCGCCCGCTACCGGTCCCTCGTCCGCCGGCCTCCTGCCGGCCGTCCCCGCGCAACGGCCGCCGGGAGCCGCCCCTCCCGTTGGGGAGCCCGCCCCGGCCCCGCCGCGTACGCCCCCCGGCCCGGCCCGCGCCTCCGTGCAGCCCGCGGGGGCCGCGCCCCGGCGGCCGGGCGACGGTCCGGACGGGCCTTTGCCCGGCCCCGCGGCGTGGACGCCCGACCAGGAACCCACCACGCCCGCGCCACCGGACCCCGCCCCGAGGGCTGCCGGCGAGCCCGTGGTCTGCCCCGGCTGCGGCACCCGGAACGCTCCGGAGCGCACCCTGTGCGTCCGGTGCGCGCTGCTCCTCGACCCGGGAGCCCCTCCCGCCGTACGCCCGCCGTGGTGGCGCCGGATCTTCCACCGGGGCCCGGCGCGGTCGCACTCCGCCGGAGCGCGGCCCCGGCGGCGCCGGAGCCTGCCGAGGCTCGGGGTGCCCCTCGCGCTGCTCGTCGTACTGGCCGGCGTGTGGTTCGCGCTCCCGCACCTGTCCGGTCTGCTCGGCCTCGCCAAGGAGGAGACGGGCGCGCCGGAGTCCCTGCCGCCCTCCGCGTGCCACGGTTCGAGCGCGGCACCGGGGCACGCCGCCGGCGCGGCGTTCGACGGCTTCAACAACCGGTACTGGGCGCCCAAGGACCCCGGCGACGGCCAGGGGGAGTACCTGGAGTGCGACTTCGACCAGCCGGTCCGGCTGACCAAGATGGTGGTGTTCTCCGGGACATCGGCCCGCAAGGACGAGTTCCTCACACAGGCCAGGCCCGCCGGGATCACCGCGGAACTCACCGCGAAGGACGGCAGCACGAGCACACACACGATCCGGCCGGCGGACCAGGCGGGACAGCAGACCTTCGACGTACGGGGCTCGCAGACCGTCCGTGTCCGGCTCACGCTCGACTCCGCGTTCGGCACCGGCAAGGGCCGCCGGGTGGCGGTCGCCGAGGTCGAGTTCTTCGGGCACCGCTCCTGACCCCGTCGCTCGCGGGGCGCGTCCCGCTTGCGGCGGCGGGACGGGAACGGCAGGGTTCGGTGCTGTGCCCACTCTCCTGATCGTGCATCACACACCCTCGCCCAACTGCCAGGCCCTCTTCGAGGCCGTCGTCTCCGGTGCGACGACCGACGAGATCGAAGGCGTACGCGTCGTGCGCCGCGCCGCGCTCGCCGCGACGGCCTCCGACGTACTCGCCGCCGACGGGCTGCTCCTCGGGACCCCGGCGAACCTCGGGTACATGTCCGGGGCGCTGAAGCACTTCTTCGATCAGATCTACTACCCGTGCCTCGACACCACGGGCGGCCGTCCGTTCGGCTACTACGTGCACGGCGGCAACGACGTCACCGGGGCCGTGCGCGGCATCGAGACGATCACCACGGGACTGGGCTGGCGCCGGGCGGCGGACGCCGTGAAGGTGACGGGGGAGCCGGGCAGGGCCGACACCGAGGCGTGCTGGGAACTGGGCGCCACCCTCGCGGCCGGCCTGGCCGGCTGACGCGGCACCCGCCCCGGACACGCGCCGCCTCAGCCCGCGGCCCCCGCGCGCAGCCCGTCCATCACGAGATCGAAGAGGCGGGCGGCGCGGGGCTGCCAGTCGCTGCGGGGGTCGAGCTGCCACAGGCCCGCTATGGCGAGGAGGAAGTCGTCGGGGGTCATCCCGGGGCGGATGCCCCCCGCCCGCTCATTCGCCTCCAGGAGGAGCGTGATCGCCTCGGTCACCGGTCCGTGGCCGACCTGGGCCAGAGTGCCGTGTCCGCTCGTCGCCGCACGGAGGGCGTCGGCGAGGCCGGCCTTGGTCATGGCGTACCGCGCGAGCCGGTCCATCCACTCGCGCAGGGCGCGGTCGGCGGGGCGGTCACGGAGCAGTTGGGCGGCCGTGTCGGCGACCTGCTGCATCTCGTAGCGGTAGACCTCCAGGACGAGCGCCTCGCGGTGCGGGAAGTTGCGGTAGAAGGTGCCCTGGCCGACGCCGGCCTTCTTCGCGATCAGACTGACGGGCGCGTCGGCGTCGCGCGTCAGCTCGGTGAGCGCGACGGCGAGGATGCGCTCGCGGTTGCGCTGCGCGTCCGGACGCGTGGGAGTGCTCCGGTCTTCCCGCACGCCTTCTCCCCTCCCGGAGCCACGGCCGGGTACGGCCTTGCTCACCGGACAGCTGTCCGTTAGGTTCGACAATCAAGCGGACAGCTGTCCGCTTGGCTCCACCATAGCGCCGGATCAAGCCACTTGGCCGACCGGTGCCCATGGGCCCCGCACCCGCACGCATCGCCCTTCGACTTCCGGCACCGTCGCGTCCGACGCTCCCGAGCAATGCGAAAGAAGGCTGATCATGGCCCCATCGACGTCCAGTGCCCTCACCCTGCACATCAATGGCGAAAAGTACACGCTGCCCGTCGACCACCGCACCACCCTGCTCGACGCCTTACGCGAGCATCTCGACCTGACGGGCACCAAGAAGGGCTGCGACCAGGGCCAGTGCGGCGCCTGCACGGTACTGCTCGACGGCCGCCGGGCCCTTTCCTGTCTCCAGCTCGCGGTGGCGGCCGAGGGGCGTGAGGTCACCACCATCGAGGGCGTGGCCGACGGCGACCGGCTGCATCCCGTGCAGCAGGCCTTCCTGGATCTCGACGGCTACCAGTGCGGGTACTGCACACCGGGCCAGATCTGCTCCGCCCTCGCGGTCATCGAGGAGCACGCCGCCGGCTGGCCCAGCGCCGTCACCGAGGACGTGCGGCCCGAAGCCGCGGCGCCCGCGCTCACCGCCGAGGAGATCCGTGAGCGGATGAGCGGCAACCTGTGCCGCTGCGGCGCGTACACGTCGATCGTGCAGGCGGTCGCGCGAGCGGCCGAGCACGCCGCCGACGAGACCAAGGAGCCCGTGGCATGAGGGAGTTCGGCTACGAACGGGCCCATGACGTCGCCGGGGCGGTCGCCCTCCTCGGCAGCGACCCCGGGGCCCGGCTGCTCGGCGGGGGCACCAACCTCGTCGACCTGATGAAGGCGGGCGTGGAGCGTCCCACGCTCCTCATCGACGTCCAGGAACTCCCCCTCGGGGACATCGGGTTCACCCCGGACGGCGGACTGCGCGTCGGCGCGACCGTCAGCAACAGCGATCTGGCGGCCCACCCCGACGTACGGCGCCACTATCCGGCCCTCGCGCAGGCGCTGCTCGCCGGGGCGTCCGGACAGCTGCGCAACATGGCGACCGTCGGCGGAAACCTCCTCCAGCGGACCCGCTGCGGCTACTTCGCCGACCTGAGCAAACCCTGCAACAAGCGCACACCCGGCAGTGGTTGTGCCGCCATCGCGGGGGAGCACCGCAACCACGCCATCCTCGGCGCGTCCGAGCACTGCGTCGCCACCCACCCCTCCGACATGGCGGTCGCCCTCGCGGCGTTCGACGCGGTCATCTCGTACGAAACGGCCGAAGGCCCCGGCGACCTGCCGATCCACGCCTTCTACCTCCCGGTGGGCGACACCCCGCACATCGAGACCGCCCTCCCGGCCGGCGCCGTCGTCACCGGCATCACGCTGCCGCCCGCACCGGCCGCCGCGCACTCCCACTACCGCAAGGTCCGCGAGCGCGCCTCGTACGCGTTCGCGATCGGTTCGGTCGCCGCCGCCCTCGACGTACGCGACGGGGTCGTACGCGATGTCCGCCTCGCGTTCGGGGCGGTCGCCTCCCGACCGTGGCGGGCGCGCACCGCCGAGCGGGCGCTGACCGGCGGCCCGGCCGACGCGGACGCCTTCGCCGCGGCGGCCGGCGCCGAACTGGCCGCCGCGAAGACGCTCCCCGCGAACGGCTACAAGGTGACGCTGATGCGCAACCTCGTCGTGGCCGTGCTCACCCGACTCGCCGAGGAGGCCGCCCGATGACCACCACCACCGGCCCGAGCGCCGCCACCGGAGCCGTCGGCTCGGGCCGCACCCGGGTGGAGGGCCGCGACAAGGTCACCGGGGCGGCCCGCTACGCGGGTGAGGTCCCCTTCGCCCGCCTCGCCCACGGCTGGCTGGTCCTCTCCACCGTGGCCAGGGGACGGATCACCGCCGTCGCGGACGGGCCCGTCCTCGCCATGCCCGGCGTCCTCGCCGTACTGCACCACGGGAACGCGCCCCGCGTCGACGCCGGCTACGTGGGGATGCTGGGCCGGCCGAACCCGGTCGTCGGGCTCTTCCAGCACGACCGCGTCCCGTTCGTCGGCTGGCCGGTGGCCCTGGTGGTGGCCGAGACGTCCGAGCAGGCCAGGGAGGCGGCCGAAGCGCTCGCCGTCAGCTACGAGGAGGAGCCGCACGACGTGGCGTTCCGCGCCGGACGCGACGACGCCTACCGGCCCGAGGACTCCCCGATGGTGCGGGCGGACGCCGAGAAGGGCGACCTGGAGGCGCGGATCGGGGGCGCCGCGTTCCTCGTGGACGAGGAGTACACCACTCCCGAGGAACACCACTGCGCGATGGAGCCGCACGCCGCGACCGCCCGCTGGGACGACGGCCGGCTCGACGTCATCGACTCCAACCAGGGCAGCACCTGGGTGAGCGCCGAACTCGCCCAGCTCTTCTCCCTGGACCCGGCATCGGTGCGGGTGCGCTCCGAGCACATCGGCGGCGCCTTCGGCTCCAAGGGTCTGAGCGCCCACCAGGTCGCCGCCGTCATGGCCACCACCCTCCTCCAGCGGCCCGTACGCGTCGTCATGACCCGCCGTCAGATGTTCTCGCTCGTCGGCTACCGCAGCCCCACGGCCCAGCGCGTCAGGCTCGCGGCCGACGCCGACGGCAGGCTGCGCGCCTTCGACCACGAGGCGCTGAACCTCACATCGACCGTGCACGAGTTCGTCGAGACGAGCGCGGTGCTGGGGCGCGTCCTGTACGACGCCGACGCCCACCGCAGCCGCCACCGCGTGGTACGGCTGGACGTGCCGACACCGACCTGGATGCGTGCCCCCGGGGAGGCGCCCGGTTCCTTCGCCATCGAATCGGCCCTCGATGAACTGGCCGGGAAATGCGGTGTGGACCCGATCGCGCTGCGGGTGCGCAACGAACCCGCGACGGGCCCGGTGTCCGGCCTGCCGTTCAGCAGCCGCAACCTGCTCGCCTGCTTCGAGGAAGGCGCCCGCAGGTTCGGCTGGGCGGACCGCGACCCGCGCCCCGGCCTGCGCCGAGAGGGCCGCTGGCTGCTCGGGACCGGCACGGCCGCCGCCTCCTACCCCTCCGGGGTCGGCCGGTCGACGGCCGCCGTGACCGCCGAGGCCGACGGCACCTTCACCGTACGGATCAACGCCGCGGACATCGGGACCGGCGCCCGTACCGCCATGGCGCTCGTCGCCGCCGACGCCCTTCAGGTGAACCCGGACCGCGTCCGCGTACGCATCGGCGACAGCGACCTGGGCCCCGCCGCGATCGCTGGTGGCTCCACCGGCACCCGCTCCTGGGGCTGGGCGGTCCGGCTCGCGGCGAGCGATGTGCGCGAACGGCTGGCCCTGGGCGGCGCCGTCCCGCGGGAGGGAATCACCGCCCGCTCGGACACCGCCGACGCCATCGAGGCCCTCCCGGAGCAGGAAAGGCACTCCTTCGGCGCGCAGTTCGCCGAGGTCGCCGTGGACATCACCACCGGCGAGGTACGCGCCCGCAGACTGCTGGGGATCTTCGCCGCGGGCGTCATCGTCAACCCGCTCACCGCCCGCAGCCAGCTCATCGGCGGCATGACCTGGGGTCTTTCCATGGCGCTGCACGAGGAGGCCGTCCGCGACGAGGCGTCGGGCGGTCACGTCAACGCCGACCTCGCCGGATACCACGTCGCCGCCCACGCCGACGTGCCGCTCATCGAGGCGGACTGGGTGGACGACCACGTGCCCGGCGACCCCGTCGGCATCAAGGGCATCGGCGAGATCGGCGTCGTCGGCGTCGCAGCCGCCGTCGCCAACGCGGTGTGGCACGCGACGGGCGTCCGCCACCGGCACCTGCCGATCCGCCCCGACCGGGTCCTGCGAGCGGCGGGTGACACCCCGGGTGCTTGAGATCGCCGACCGGCTGCACCCCTGGTTCGAGGACGGCCGGGACTTCGCCGTCGCCACGGTCGTGGCCGTCGACGGCAGCGCGCCACGCGGCCCCGGCGCCGCCCTGGCCGTCGACCGGGACGGAACCGTCGTGGGCTCCGTCTCCGGGGGCTGCGTGGAAGCGGAGGTGTACGAGCTCTGCGAACAGGCCCTGGACGACGGGCGGACCGTGCGCCGGCGCTTCGGGTACAGCGACGAGGACGCCTTCGCCGCCGGTCTCACCTGCGGCGGCGTCATCGACATCCTGATCGCACCGGTGCGCCCGGCCGCACCGGTGCTGCGGGCTGCGGTGGCGGCCGCGACCCGGCGGGAGGCGGTGGCGCTCGCCCGGGTGGTGCGCGGCCCCGACGACCTGCTCGGCGGGGCGCTGTCCGTGTCGGCCGACGGAGCGTACGAGGGGCATATCGGCGGCCGTCCGGAACTCGGCCGGTCGGCCGCCGCCGAGGCCCGCGCCATGCTGGACACCGGCCGCACCGGCACCGTCGAGATCGCCGAGGGCGGCTCGCACTGCCCCGGCGGCCTGACGCTCCTCGTCGAGTCGAGCCTGCCCCCGCCCCGCATGATCGTCTTCGGCGCCGTGGACTTCGCGACCGCGCTCGTCCGGGCGGGCGCGTTCCTCGGCTACCACGTCACCGTGTGCGACGCCCGGCCGGTCTTCGCCACCCGGGCCCGCTTCCCCGAGGCCGACGAGGTGGTGGTCGACTGGCCGCACCGCTATCTGCGGAGCACCACGACCGACGACCGGACCGTCCTGTGCGTCCTCACCCACGACACCAAGTTCGACGTGCCCCTCCTGGAGGCGGCCCTGCGGCTGCCCGTCGCGTACGTCGGCGCGATGGGCTCCCGCCGCACCCACCGGGAGCGCAACCGGCGCCTGCGTGAAGCCGGAGTCACGGAAGACGAGTTGACCCGGCTGCACTCCCCGATCGGCCTCGACCTCGGTGCCCGCACACCCGAGGAGACCGCCCTGTCCATCGCGGCGGAGATCGTCGCGGTGCGCCGGGGCGGCACGGGCACCCCGCTCACCGGCTCGCACACCCCCATCCACCGCGATCCCGGACAGGAGAGCAGACCCTAAGGGCTGTCCAGGCGCAGTTCGCGCCCCCGCCACCGCCGGCGCAGCCAGCGGTCGTGGCCGGCCACCACGACCGCGCCGGGCCCGGGGCCGAGCGCCTCCTCCAACTCGTCGCACAGCCTGGGCGAGAGATGGTTCGTGGGCTCGTCCAGCAGCAGCAGTTCCGGCGGGCGGGCCATCAGCAGGGCGAGGGCGAGCCTGCGCCGCTGACCCGCCGACAACTGCCCCACCGGCTTGTCCGCGTCCGCCTCGTGCAGCAGACCGAGCGAGGCGAGCGGCACCCGCTCCGCCCGCTCGACGCCCAGCACACCCTCGTACGTGTCGCCGACGGTACGGTCCGGCCGGGCGAACACGGTGTCCTGCGTGAGGACCCCGACGCTCAGACCCGGCCGCCGGTCCATCTCGCCCCGAGCGCCGAGCCGCCCGGCGAGCACCGCGAGAAGCGTCGACTTGCCCGCCCCGTTGCCACCCGTGACCAGCAGACGTTCGGACGCCGCGATGTCGAGGCGGTTGACGGCCAGCCGGCCCGGGACCCGCACCCCGCGCAGGGACACCAGGGTGCCCGGCACGGACGGCTCGGCGCGGGCGGTGTAGCGGAAGCGCAGCGGTGCGGGCGGCTCCGCGACCTGGCGGCGCTCCAGCTCGTCGAGGCGGCGGGAGGCGTTGCGCACCCTGCGTGCGATCTGGCTCTGCACCCGGCCCGCCCGCAGCCCGTACCCCATCTTCTCGCTGTCGCGGGGCCCGCGGTCCGGCGCGACCCGGCGTGCGGTCACCGCGGCGGAGCGGCGCAGGGCCCCGATCTCCTCCTGCTCCTCGGCGTACCGCCGCTCCCACCGCGCCCGCTCCGCCCGCTTCCCGGCCAGATAGTCGCTGTACCCGCCCCCGTACCGCACGGGTCCGTCCACTGCCGGATCGAGGTCGATCAGATCCGTGCAGACGGCGTCGAGGAAGGCCCGGTCGTGACTGGCGATCACCACGGGCCCCGGCATCGTGCGCAGTTGCTCCTCCACGAACGCGGCGGCCTCGTCGTCCAGATGGTTGGTCGGTTCGTCCAGCAGCAGGGCGGACGGCCGCCGCACCAGCAGCGCGGCGAGCGCCAGCCGGCCGCGCTGCCCGCCCGACAGCGAACCGAGGGTCCGCCCGTGCGGCAACGCGGCGAGGCCGAGCCCGCCGAGCAGGACGGCCGCGCGCCGGTCGGCGTCCCAGGTCTCCCGTTCCTCGGCCTGTTCGAGACGCCGGCCGTACGTCTCCAGGAGTTCCGCGTGGTCCGGGGCGCTCTCGGGCGTACGGGCGAGCAGCCCGGAGAGCCGGTCGAGTTCCGCCAGGTCCGCGCGGGCCTCGCGCAGCGCGTCGTCCAGGACGCCGGCGACGGTGGAGTGCGCGTCGAAGGGCATCTCCTGGTGCAGGAAGCCCACATCGGCGGGCCGGGTGACCTGGCCGGCGTCGGGCTCGTCCGCTCCGGCGAGCAGCCGCAGGAGGGTCGACTTCCCGACGCCGTTCTCGCCGATCAGCCCGATGCGGTGGCCGGGCGACGCGGTGAGCGACAGCCCGTCGATGACCCGTTGCGTGCCGAGGGTGCGGACGAGGTCGTGGGCGAGCAGGGCGGGCGGCGGGGTGGTGGCGGGCATGGGTACCTCCGACGTGATCGGTTCTGGGCCCGCCGGGCACGGGGCCTCGGGCGCGGGCCTGGACGGCACGTCAGCGGTTCACGTCTGCGGGGCCCCCGTCTCCCGCAGCTCTCCGCCGGCCAGCCGGAGCCACCGCTCCACCCCGATCCGCTCCAGGAACCGCTCGTCGTGGCTGACCACCACGAACGCCCCGCGATAGGAGGCGAGCGCGCTCTCCAGCTGACCGGCGCTGACCAGGTCGAGGTTGTTGGTCGGCTCGTCCAGGAGCAGCAGCTGCGGGGCCGGCTCCGCGCACAGCACGCAGGCCAGCGTGGCCCGCAGCCGTTCGCCGCCCGACAGCACACCGGCCGGCAGGTGGGCGCGGTCACCGCGGAAGAGGAATCGGGCCAGCAGGTTCATCCGCTCGGCCTCCGTCCGGTGCGGGGCGAAAGCGGCGAAGTTCTCGGCCACCGTCCGGTCGAGGTCGAGCAGGTCGAGGCGTTGCGAGAGGTAGGCGATCCGCCCGTCGGCACGCTTGATCAGGCCGCCGTCCAGCTCCAGGTCGCCGTTGACCAGCCGCAGCAGGGTGCTCTTGCCCGCGCCGTTGGGCCCGGTCAGCGCGATGCGTTCGGGCCCCCGGACCGTCAGGCCGGCACCCTCGCCCGTGAACAGCTCCCGGCCGCCGAGGCGGATGCGCATCCGTTCGCCGAGCAGGACCGTGCGCCCGGCGGGCACGTCGGTGTCCGGCAGGTCGAGCGTGAGGTGCTGTTCATCGCGTACGGCACGCCCCGCCTCGTCGAGCCGGGCCTGGGCCTCGCCGACCCGGGAGGCGTGCGTCTGGCCGGCCCGGCCCGCAGACTCCTGGGCACCCCGCTTCATGTTTCCGGCGAAGATGCGCGGGAGTCCGGCGTTCTTGAGGTTGCGCGCCGCGTTGCTCGCGCGGCGCTCGGCCCGTTCGCGGGCCTGCTGCATCTCGCGCTTCTCCCGCTTCAGCTCCTGCTCGGCGTTGCGGACGTTCTTCTCGGCCACCTCGCGCTCGGCCCGCACAGCCTCCTCGTAGGCCGTGAAGTTGCCCCCGTACAGGCGTAGTTCCTCCGGTCCGAGTTCGGCGATGCGGTCCATGCGGTCCAGGAGCGCGCGGTCGTGACTGACCAGGAGCAGCGTGCCGCTCCACGCCTCCAGCGTCTCGTAGAGGCGGTGGCGGGCGTCGAGGTCGAGGTTGTTGGTCGGCTCGTCCAGCAGCAGGACGTCCGGCCGCTTCAGGAGCTGGGCGGCCAGACCCAGCGAGACGACCTGGCCGCCGCTGAGCGTGCCGATGCTCCGGTCCAGGGCAATGCCGTCCAGCCCGAGCCGGTCGAGCTGGGCACGGGTGCGCTCCTCGATGTCCCAGTCGTCGCCGATGACGGCGAAGTGCTCCTCGCCCACGTCACCGGACTCCACGGCGTCCAGTGCGCGGATCACCGCGTCGACGCCGAGCACCTCGGCCACCGACAGGCCGCCGGTCAGGGGCAGGCTCTGCGGGAGGTAGCCGAGCGTGCCGTCGACGGTGACGGAACCGGCGGTGGGCCGCAGCTCACCGGCGATCAGCTTCAGCAGCGTGCTCTTCCCTGAGCCGTTGGGGGCGACGAGCCCGGTGCGGCCGTTGCCCACCGTGAAGGACAGGCCCGCGAAGACCGGCGTGTCGTCGGGCCAGGAGAAGGAAAGGTTCGAGCAGATGACGGGTGCGTCGGACATGCGTGAGACCTCGCGTGTGAACCCGGGGTCGGCACGGACCGCGGCCCCGGAGGAATGGCCAAAGGGAACAACGACATGGCCACCGCGGCGGCGCCCTCGGCGCCCGCTGTGGCTATCGGCCCCGGGTATCACCCGGAGATGTCGTCGTCGCCTGCCATGTCTGGTCTCCTCGGTACACGCTGAACAGCGTGACAATCCTAGCAGGAGGTCCGGTCCCGCCTCCGGCCCAGGGCCGCGGGACGGAGGCGGGACCGGACCGCGTCAGGGGCGCGGGCGATGGCCGAAACGGGCCCCCTCCCACGGTGTGCCGTCCGGGAACGACTCCGCGCGGCGCTGCCCGGCCGGGCGCGCCGGAGCCCGTTCCACGGTGGGCTTCGCGCCCTCGATCCGCTCCAGCCAGCCGAGCAGCTCCCGGCGCAGCTCGTCGGCGACCGCGCGGTGCGATTCCAGGCCGGCGAGATTGTCCAGCTCGTACGGGTCGGCCGCCAGGTCGTACAGCTCCGTCTCCGTGTAATGGTCCGCGTCCGGGTCGTTCCAGGCGTCCGCGCCGGGTGCCTGGACGGCGTACTTCCAGCGGGAGGTGCGCACCGCGCGCCCCACCCGGTCCTCGCTGATCTGGACGAACGCGGAATCCGGCCGGCCGGGATCGCGGCCCCCACCGGTCAGCGGCAGCAGGGAGCGCCCCTGCACCCCCGGCGGAACGGTGAGCCCCGCGGCCGCCAGCAGCGTCGGCATCAGGTCCAGCGTGCCGACGGGCCGGCGGACGAGCCCGCCGCCCGTGAAGCCGGGGCCGGTGACGGCGAGCGGGACCCGGACCGACGCCTCGTGGGCGGAGCGCTTGTACTCGCTGTTGCGGGTACGGAAGTGGGAGCCGTGGTCCGCCGTCCACGCCAGGACCGTGTTCTCCTCGGTGCCCAGGCTCCGCAGGGCGTCGCGGAGCCGGCCCACCCCCTCGTCGACCCGCTTGATCTGCCCGAGGTACCCGCCCAGGTGACGGTGGGCTCCGCCCTGCGCGGCACCCGGCGAGAGCGCGGCCAGGTCCGGCGGCAGCCAGGCACCCTCGTACCGCTCGCGGTAGCCGTCCGGGGCCGGGTAGTCGTCCGTGGGGTTCTGGTGGTGCGGCTCCAGGAGGGAGAGGAAGAGGAGGTAGGGCCGGTCGTGGTGGTCGGCCACGAAGCGGATCGCCGCGTCGATCAGCGCGTCGGAACGGTAGCCGGGCAGCCGGACCGGTTCCCCGTCCTCGTCGTACACCACCGTGCGGTACGTGTCCGAGGTGAATTCGAGCCTGTCCGAGGCGAGCCAGCTGTCGTAGCCGCCCCGCCGTCCGGGCGGTACGGGGCCGTCGGGATTGTCGTCACCCGCCAGGTGCCACTTGCCGATGTAGCCGGTGGCGTATCCGGCCGCCGCGAACTCGCCGGCCAGCGTGGGGATGCCCTGGGGGAGCGGCAGCCCATTGCGGAAGACGCCGGCCGACGTCGGGTAGCGGCCGGTCTGGAGCGCCGAACGGGCCGGAGCACAGACCGGGTTGGGCGTGATGGCCTGCTCGAACAGGGTGCCCTCGCGGGCGATCCGGTCGAACTCGGGTGTCACGCCCGCCCGGTTGCCGTGCACACCGGCCGTGTCCCAGCGCTGCTGGTCGGTGAGGACCACGATCACCTGAGGGGGCGCCCCGGCGGGCGGCGCCGGAGCGCCGCCCGCCGGGAGTGCGGAGTACGCGCTCACGCAGCCGGCGCCTCGGCGTTGGAGGCGCCCGACGCGATACCGAAGGACGGGTCCGGGACCGCCTCCGGGCTGATCAGGGTGGAGGAGCGGCCGTCGACACCGACCGGGACGTCCCCGTCGATGGTGACGCGGCGCAGCTTGCGCTCGTGGGTGTCGGAGTCGTCCACGCCGTAGTGCTGGGTGGCGCGGTTGTCCCAGATGGCGACGTCGCCCACCTGCCAGTCCCAGCGCACGGTGTTCTCCGGGCGCTCGATGTGGGACTGGAACAGGTCGACCAGGGCCCGCGAGTCGCGGCCGGTCAGACCGCTGACGCGCTGTACGAAGTTGCCCAGCAGCAGGACGCGCTCACCGGTCTCGGGGTGGACGCGGACCACCGGGTGCTCGGTGAGGAACTTCGTGGAGGTGAACACCTCCCGGTACTGCTCCAGCGCCTCCGGCAGGGCGTTGGGCCGCACCGACACATAGTCGTAGTCGTTGGAGTGGACGGCCCGCAGACCGTCCGCCAGGGTGCGCAGCTGCTCGGGCAGCTCCGCGTAGGCGGCGGCCGTGTTGGACCACAGGGTGTTGCCGCCGTACGGGGGGATCACGACGGCCCGCAGGATGGAGAAGGCCGGGTAGGCGGGGACGAAGGTGACGTCGGTGTGCCACTGGTTGGCCCGGCCGCCGTGGTCGGAGTCGATGCCGAGCGAGTAACGGCCGTCCGCCGAGGGGACGGTCGGGTGGGCGACGGGCGTGCCGAGCAGCCGGCCGAAGGCCTCGTGGCTCTCCTCGTCCAGGTGATCCTGGCCGCGGAAGAAGATCACCTTGTTGGCGAGCAGGGCGTCCCGGACGGCGGTGACCGTCTCCGGGGCGAGGTCGCCGCCGAGGCGGACACCGGAGACGACGGCGCCGATGCGGCCGCCGAGCTTCTGGACGGTGACGGCGGGTGCGGCGGTGGTGGTGGAGGACATGACGGATTCCCTTCGGGAGGACGTGCTCGTCCCCGGCCGGAGATACGGCGCGGCCGACGGCGAGCTGATTAATCTTGGAGAGGAAGTAATTCGGGCGGAACGCGGCCCACGGGTGGAGACGGGGCGATGCCCGGCGCGACGGTGCGCGGGATCGGGGCGTTGACGCGGGAGCGCGGTGAGGTGTCCGCCGGTCAGGCGGCGGTACAGGGGCCCGGACACACGGGCTGCGGTGCGGGGCGGCCGGCGCGGGCGGGCCGCGCATCGGGAAGTGCCGTCGCGAACATGTCCCGGAGACTTCCAGCGCCCCGCCGCGTACGTCAAGCGCCCTCCGGCACCCCGCAGGGCGTGCGGCAGTGGTTCAATCGGCGCCTGCACGCGGCCCCCATCCCTCCGGAAGCACGCCCAAAAACCCAGCCCGACCTGGGATTTCATCCATGGTGTCGGGTAGCGGGCGAAGGCCGGTACCGGGTCGGGTGACAGGCCCCGCGCGATTTCACGCCGCCGTAACGTTGCGAGCGCCCGCCGGCGCAGGACCGAAGGAAGGCCCTCATGACTGCCGCTCCCCGCCTCTTCCGCGCCACCGGTGACGGACGGCGCGAGACCAACGCCGCCACCGTGCTGCGGACCGTCCTGGACCACGGACCCGTCGCCCGCCGGGCGATCGCCGAGCGCTCCGGCCTGAGTCAGGCCGCCGTCTCGCGGCAGTGCACCGACCTCGTGAACCTGGGCCTGGTGCGGGAGCTGCCGGAGCTGGTCGCCAGCAACGGGGTGGGCCGCCCGCAGATCCCGGTCGACCTGCACACGGGGGAGGGCGACGGGCCCCTGGCCGCCGGCGTCCACATAGGGGTGCCCTACTCGACGTTCGGGCTGCTGGACCTGCGTGGCCGCCTGCTCGACCGGCGCGCCTTCCCGCACGACGGCATCGCCCCCGGCGACCTGCCGGCGAAGATCGTCCGGGGGCTGCGCGCCTTCCTCCGGGTCGCCGGGCGCGGCAGGCGGCTGCTGGGGGTGGGCGCGGCCCTGGGCGGCTGGGTCGACCCCGGCACGGGCACGGCCGTGCGGCACGCCATGCTCGGCTGGGCCGGCCGTCCGCTGGCCGCCGAACTCGCCCGTGGCCTGGACGGCTTCGAGGTGCGCGTCGACAACCACGCCCGCGCGGTCGCCCAGTCGGAGATCCTCTTCGGCCGGCCCGAGGCACGGCGGAGCCTGGTCCACCTGTTCATCGGCAACGTGGTCGACGCGGCGCTCGGCATCACCGGGGTGGTCCACCAGGGGCCGGGGTCCGGTGCCGGGGACGTGGCACACCTGCCCGTGCCGGACTCCACGGTGGTCTGCCCGTGCGGCCGGTCCGGCTGCCTGGAGGCGACGGTCTCCAACGTCGCCATGGCGCGGACGGCCGTACGCCGGGGCATCGTGCCCTGGCCGGACGCGTTGCTGGTGGTGGACGCGGCGGCGGCGGGGGACCGGCGGGCGGACCGGCTGCTGCGCGAGCGGGCCCGCGCGGTCGGCCGGGCGACCGCCCTGCTGCTCGACGTCCTCAACCCGGACCTGGTCGTCGTCACCGAGCACGCCAGCCTGATCAATCCCGAGTACCTGGAGGAGATCAGGGGCGCGGCGGTCGACCACTCGCACGTCTGCCAGGACCCCGAACGCATCGTCAGTCCGCATGCCGGGACGGCCGTCCTCCCCGTCGCGGCCGGCGCCGTCGTGCTGAACTCCCTTTTCAGAAGCCCCCTGACGGCGTCCCTGCGGTAGCCGCACGCTGGGGGCGGACAGACGCGTCGTACCAGGATGCGGACGCGGCAGGTTGACCGCCCGCCGAGGCCGCTGTCATATTGCTCCCGTGAACCCGGACATGCGCCTCATCTCCCGCAGGCACGTCGACCTCTGTCGGCAGGCCAGCGCGGTCTGTGCCGTCCACAGCTGACCCGGACCGCAGTTCCCAGGGCTTTCGCCCGGCCGCTCCCGTCGCCCCGCTGACCCGTCTCCGGGGAGCCGTACTCCCCGGGCACCGTCGGATCACCCGGGCCCGGTTCCTCGTCACGGCCCGGCCGGCCGCACACTCCTCCTCGCGGCGGGCTCCCTCTCTTCCGCCTCCGTGCTGATGCCGTGCGCCGCCCACGCGGCCCGGCACGTCCTTCGATCAGCGCCGCCCCGTCGCTCCATTTATCCCGCAGCGGAACGAATGCGGCCCCGCGCGCCGGCGCGCCCTCACCTTCACCCTTCCTCACCGTCACAGGCAGGCATCGATGACCGAGCTGTACCCCTTCACGCCCTCCGGACCGACCCGGCGCTCCACCCTGCGCGCCGCAGGCGGCGGCGCCCTGCTCCTCGGACTGGGTCTTGCGGGCTGCCGCTCGGCGGTGTCCAACACCTCGTCCAGCCCGCAGGGCGCGAGCGCCGCACCCCACCGCGGCGGCGTGCTGAACGTCGCCGTCAACGCCGACTTCACGCCCGCCCTGCTGTTCGCCCAGAGCGGCCAGTCGCTCCAGCAACGGCTGATCTACAACACCCTCACCCGTTACGACGACGACCTCCGCCCGAAACCCGAGCTCGCCACCTCCTGGACGTATGCCAAGGACGGCCGCAGCATCACGCTGCGGCTGCGTGACGACGTGACCTTCCACAACGGGCGCGAGTTCACCGCCGACGATGTCGTCTTCGCCGTGAAGAACCTTCAGAACCCGGTACGCGCGGCCCAGTTGCGCAGCACGGCGGCCACGATCACCGGGTTCGAGAAACGCGGCGACCACGAGCTGGTCCTCAAGCTGGCCCACCCGGTCAACAACCTTTTCGACCTGTTCGAGTTCATGATCATCACGGACCCGGAGAGCGTCGAGGACGCCGTCGCCGGGAAGAAGTTCATCGGAACCGGCCCGTTCAAGCTGAAGAAGTGGAGCCCCGGCTCCGGCCTGAGCCTCACCCGCAACGACGCGTACTGGCAGCCCGGCCGCCCCTACCTCGACGGGGTCGAGCTACGGGTGATAGCCCAGGCCGACGCGCTGATCTCCTCGCTGCGCTCCGGTCAGTCCCAGCTCTCCTTCGACGTCCCCGGCAAGAGCATCGGCGTCGTCAAGAGCGAATCCGGCCTCACCATCAGCGACTACGACACCGGCGCCGGAGCCATCTACCTCGGCGTCAACACCACCGTCGCCCCGCTGAACGACCGGACCGTCCGCCAGGCACTTGCCCGGGCCGTCGACCGCGACCGGCTGGTCGCCCAGACCCTCGGCGGCTACGGTCTCGCCTCCGCCGCGCCCTGGCCCAAGTCCTCGCCCGCCTTCACCGAGGCCCACCGCACCCACTACACCCACGACCCCGCGAAGGCGCGGGCGCTCCTGAAGTCCGCCGGGCACAGCAGGCTCGACCTTCCGATGCTGCACATCGCGCTGCCCGGCGAAACGGCGATCGCCGAGTCCATCCAGTACGACCTGAAGCAGATCGGCGTCCACGTCACGCTCCAGCCCACCGACGGGGCCACCGCGCAGAAGAAGCTGATCTCGCAGGGCATGCCGGCCCTGTGGTCCATGGGACACGGATTCGCCCAGGTGCAGCCCTCCACCCTCGCCGTGAGCGCGTACCCCTTCAACGAGGCGAAGAACACGTCCAGATACCGCTCCGCCGAGTACACCGAGGTCGTGCAGGAGGCCTGGACGAAGCCGGAGACCGACACGGCCGCCGCCAACGCCCTCCACGAGAAGATCTCCTCCATCCTCCTGGACGAGGCGTTCCTCATCGACCTCGTCGTGCGCGGGCAACTCCAGGTCTCCGCCGCCCGGCTGCACGGCGTGACGCTCAACAAGTTCTCCTACCTCAACCTCGACAACGCCTACCTGGTGTGACATGCGCACCTACCTGATCCGGCGGCTGCCGTCCGCCCTCCTCGTCCTGCTCGCCGCCTCCTTCCTGATCTTCACCATCCTCCGGCTGGTCCCCGGCGACCCCGCCACCACACTCGCCGGACCCGACGCGGACGCGGCGACCGTCGCCGCGATCCGTGGCCGGCTCGGCCTCGACGCACCCCTGCTCACCCAGTACGCCCACTGGATCGGCTCGCTCCTGACGGGCGACCTCGGACCCTCGTACGCCATCGGCGGACAGACCGCCGACCTCATCGGCGACGGCCTCGGCGCCACCACCGAACTCACCGTGGCCGCCCTCGTGTTCGTGATCGTGCTCGGCACGGCGTTCGGTGTGCTGGGGGCCACCTCGCGCAGCCGCTGGCTCACGGCCGCCGTCCGCGTGATCACCACCGCCGCCCTGGCCGTACCGCCCTTCGTCAGCGGGGTCCTGCTCGTCCTGCTCTTCGCCGTCGCCCTCCCGGTGCTTCCGCCGGGCGGCCGGGTCGCCTTCCTGACCGCCCCCGACCTCGCCGTCCAGTACCTGGTGCTGCCCGCGCTCTGCCTGGCGCTGCCCAGCGCCGCCGTACTCGGCCGCTACCTCAAGGACGGCATCGAACGCGGCCTCGCCGAGGACTACATCCGCACCGCCACCGCCGCCGGAATCGCCCCGCGCCGGCTGCTGTGGCGCCACACCCTGCCCAACGCCCTCCCGCCCGTCGTCACCCTGCTCGGCATGCAGGTCGGCAACCTGCTCGGCGGAGCCGTACTCGTCGAGGCGATCTTCGCCTGGCCCGGCCTCGGCCAGCTCGCCGAGCAGGGCCTCCAGCGCCGCGACTACCCGGTCGTCCAGGACCTCCTGCTGCTCCTGGTCGCCGTCTTCGTCCTCGTCCAGCTGCTCACCGACCTCGTGCACGCCTGGCTCGACCCCCGGATCAGGTGGGAGTAACCCTGATGACCCCGACGACCGACCTCCTCACCGCCGCCCCGCCCCCGGCCGCCCGCAAGGCGCGCCGCCCGGCCCGCAACCGCCACCCCTACCGCAGCGCCCTGTCCACCGCCCGCGCCCGCACCGGCCTGGTCCTCGTCGGCGCGGTGGTCCTCGCCGGGCTGCTCGCCCCGCTCATCGCCGGACACGGGCCCACCGACCAGAGCGGCCAGAGCCTCGCCGCCCTCGGCACCCCCGGGCACCCACTGGGCACCGACGACCTCGGCCGGGACCTGCTCAGCCGGGTCCTGTACGGCATCCGCGCCGACCTCGGCATCATCGCGCTCGCCGTGCCGGCGGGGGCCGTGCTCGGCTGCCTGTTCGCCCTCGTCGCGGCCGCCCACCCGGTGGCCGACGTCGTCGTGCAACGGGTCTTCGACCTCCTCCTCGCCTTCCCCGGCCTGATCCTGGCGCTCGCCGTCACCGCGATCCTGGGCCCGGGACGCATCCCCGTCGTCCTCGTCATCGCCCTCGCCGAAGTCCCCGTGTTCGGCCGGCTGCTGCGCAGCGGGGTCCTCGTCCAGCGGGAACGCGAGTACGTCACCGCCGCCCGGGTCGGCGGGAGTTCGGCCCCCAGGCTGCTCGTCCGGCACATCCTGCCCAACGCGGCCGACCCGCTCGTCGTGCAGATCGCCGTCTCGCTGACCGTCGCCGTCTTCATCGAGGGAGCGATGAGCTTCCTCGGCGTAGGCGTACGGCCACCGGAACCCACCCTGGGAGCCGTCCTCAGCCAGTCCATGCCCTACCTCGCCCAGTCACCCCACTTCGCCGCCGGCCCCCTGATCACCGTGACCGCGCTCGTCCTCGGACTCTCGCTCGTCGCCGAGGCGCTCAACCGGGAGATACGCCGATGACCGCCCAGGAACTGCTGGAGGTCCGTGACCTCGGCATCGAGTTCACCGCCCCCGACGGGTCGCCGCTGCGCGCCGTGCGCGGCCTCTCGTTCACCCTGCGCCGGGGGGAGACCCTGGCCGTCGTCGGCGAGTCCGGCTCCGGCAAGTCGACCACCGCGCTCGCCCTGACCCGGATGCTGCCGGGCACCGGCCGCATCACCACCGGCACCGTCCGCCTGGAGGGCCGGGACCTGGCCGCCGCCGGGGACGAGGAGCTGCGGGCGGTGCGCGGCGCCCGCATCGGCATGATCTTCCAGGACCCGATGACCGCCCTCAACCCCGTCCTCACGGCGGGCCGCCACATCGAGGAGGTCCTCCGCGCCCACGGCAACCGCGACAGGGCCGCCCGCCGCGCCCGTGCCGTCGAACTCCTGGACCGGGTCGGCATCCCCGAGCCGCACCGCCGCGCCGGCGACCACCCGCACCAGTTCTCCGGCGGCCAGCGTCAGCGCGTCCTCATCGCGATGGCCCTCGCCGGCGAACCCGACATCCTCCTCGCCGACGAACCCACCACCGCACTGGACGCCACCGTCCAGGACCAGATCCTCACCCTCCTCGCCGACCTCAACCGCGAGACCGGCACCGCGCTCGTCCTCATCACGCACAACATGGGCGTCGTCGCCCGCGCCTGCGAACGTGTCCTCGTCATGTACGGCGGCACTGTCGTGGAGGACGGCCCCACCGCCGAGGTGCTCACCCGCCCCCGCCACCCCTACACCGCGGGCCTCCTGGCCGCCGTACCCCGCCTCGCCACCCCCTCCGGCACCCGCCTCACCGGCATCCCCGGCAGCCCGCCCGACCTGACCCTGCTCGGTGACGGCTGCGCCTTCGCCGACCGCTGCACCCTCGTCGAGGACCGCTGCCGCACCGCCACCCCGCCCCTCGCACGGGTGGCGGCGGACGTACGGGTGGCCTGCCTGCCCGCCGCCGGACGCACCGGACCCCTGCCCGCCCCCGCCCCGCCCGCCCCCATCGACCGCCCCGCACCCGGCGCGGTCGTCCTGGAGGCGGACGGCCTGACCAAGACCTACGGGGGCCGCGGCTCCCGCAGGCGCGGGGCACCGGCACTCGACGGGGTGTCGCTGACCCTCGCGCAGGGCGAGACCCTGGGCATCGTCGGCGAGTCCGGCTCCGGCAAGTCGACCCTGGCCCGGGTGCTGGCCCACGCCCACAGCGCGGACGGCGGCACCCTGCGACTGCGCGGCGAGGACATCACCCGGCCCTCCCGGCGGGCGCTGCACACGGTGCGCCGGCAGATCCAGATGGTGTTCCAGGACCCCTACGCCTCGCTCAACCCCCGCCTGACGGTGGGCGAGATCGTCGCCGAACCCCTGATCGCCTTCGGCCTCGGGGACCGGGACACCCGCCGGGCGCGCGTCGCGGAACTCCTCGAACTGGCCGGCCTCGACCCCGCCGTCGCCGCCCGGCACCCCCGCTCCTTCTCCGGCGGCCAGCGCCAGCGCATCGGCATCGCCCGCGCCCTCGCCCCCGAACCCTCCGTCCTCATCTGCGACGAACCCGTCTCCGCGCTCGACGTCTCCGTGCAGGCACAGATCGTCGGCCTGCTCACCGACCTCCAGCGCGACCTGGGCCTGTCCCTCGTCTTCATCGCCCATGACCTCGCGGTCGTCCGGCAGGTCAGCCACCGCATCGCCGTCATGCACCGGGGCCGCGTCGTGGAGACCGGCAGCGCCGACGAAGTCTGCGAGCACCCCCGTGACCCGTACACCCGCGCCCTGCTCGCGGCGGCGCCCGAACCCGTACCCCCGGCCGCCCGTGCCGAGCACGCCGAGAAGACGGGAGCCCTCGCATGAGCGCGTGCTGCGCACCGGGCCGCCCGTGCGCCGGCGTACTGCCCCTGCCGTCGGTGCGCCGGACCGCCCCGCCGCCGGCCGTGGCCCAGCGGCGGATGGCCGAACTGCCCGGCGGGGTCTTCCGGATGGGCGACGCCTTCGGCGAGGGCTACCCCGCCGACCGCGAGGGCCCGGTGCGCGAGGTGACCGTGGCCCCCTTCGCCATCGACACCACCGCCGTCAGCAACGCCGACTGGGCCCGCTTCGCCGACGCCACCGGCTACCGCACCGACGCCGAACGGTACGGCAGCTCCTACGTGTTCCACCTGCTCCTCGCCCCGGCCGCCACCCGCCACGTCATCGGGCAGGTGCCAGGCGCGCCCTGGTGGCTCGGCGTCGAGGGCGCCGGCTGGAACGCCCCCGG
This sequence comes from Streptomyces sp. Mut1, assembly GCF_030719295.1. Lineage (NCBI taxonomy): Bacteria > Bacillati > Actinomycetota > Actinomycetes > Kitasatosporales > Streptomycetaceae > Streptomyces > Streptomyces castrisilvae. The sequence continues at coordinate 7,445,598 of NZ_CP120997.1, forward strand.
CGGGCCCGGCTCCTCGGCCGAGGACCGGCCCGACCACCCCGTCGTCCACATCTCCCACGACGACGCCCGCGCCTACTGCGACTGGGCCGGGCTGCGCCTGCCCACCGAGGCCGAGTGGGAGTACGCCGCCCGCGGCGGACTCGACGGCGCCCGCTACCCGTGGGGTGACGAACTCACCCCCGGCGGACGCGAGATGTGCAACATCTGGCGCGGCGCCTTCCCGCACCGCTCCGAGCGGCCCGGCGGCCGCACCGGCACGGTGCCCGTCACCGCGTACGCCCCCAACGGCCACGGCCTCCACAACACCTCGGGCAACGTCTGGGAGTGGTGCGCCGACGCCTTCGGACCCGGCGAACGCGTCATCCGCGGCGGCTCCTACCTGTGCCACGCCTCGTACTGCAACCGCTACCGCGTCGCCGCACGCTCCCACAACACCCCCGACTCCTCCACCGGCCACGGCGGCTTCCGCTGCGCCCGCGACCTCACCCCGCGCCTTCCCCCGCCCGCCCCGACCCACGACGGAGCCTCCCGCCGATGACCACCAGCACCCGCCGCGACCCCTACGACGGCTTCCCCGGCCGCGTCGGCCGTACCTTCGCCGCCTCCGAACCGGCCTGGCCGGCCGCCCGCACCCCGGGCGAGAAGGCCCCCAACATCGTCGTCGTCCTCATCGACGACATGGGCTACAGCGACATCGGCCCCTTCGGCTCCGAGATCGAGACGCCCACCCTGGACGCCCTGGCCGAGGACGGCGTACGCCTGAGCAACTACCACACCATGCCGCTGTGCTCCCCGGCCCGCGCAGCCCTCCTCACCGGCCTCAACCCGCACCGCGTCGGCTACGCCATGGTCGCCAACTCCGACCCCGGCTTCCCCGGTTACGGAATGGAGATCGCCGACGACATCCCCACCCTCGCCGAACTCCTCCACGACACCGGCTACGCCACCTACGCCGTCGGCAAATGGCACCTGGTCCGCGACTCCGCCTCCAACGCCGCCGACGACCGCGACAACTGGCCGCTGCGCAAGGGATTCGACCAGTACTACGGCGTCCTGGAGGGACTGACCAGCCTCTTCCACCCGCACCAGCTCGTCCGCGACAACAGCCCGCTGGACATCGACGAGTTCCCCGACGACTACTACTACACCGACGACATCACCGACCAGGCCGTCTCCATGGTGAAGTCGCTGCGCGCCCACGACCCGGACAAGCCCTTCTTCCTCTACCTCGCGCACAACGCCGTCCACGGACCCCTCCAGGCCAAGGAGGAGGACATAGCCCGCCACCGCGGACGATACGACGAGGGCTGGGACGTGCTGCGCGAGCGCCGCTTCGCCGCCCAGCTCGCCGACGGCCTCTTCCCGCCCGGTACCGAACTGCCCGAACGCAACAGCGAGGCCGGGCTCGACGTGCCCGCCTGGGACAGCCTCACCGAGGAGCAACAGCGGCTGTACGCCCGCTACATGGAGGTGTACGCGGCCCTGGTCGACAACATCGACCAGAACCTCGGCCGGCTCACCGCCACCCTCGACGCCCTCGGCGAACTCGACAACACCATCATCGTCTTCACCTCCGACAACGGAGGTACCGGCGAGGGCGGCGCGGAAGGCACCCGCTCCTACTTCAGCCGCTTCGTCCACCACCCCGCCCTGCCCGGCGACTGGACCCCCGACGTCGACCGCGACCCCGGACTCATCGGCGGGCCGCGCAGCCTGGTGCACTACCCGCGCGGCTGGGGCATGGCCTCCGACACGCCCTTCCGCCTCTACAAGGGCCACACCTACGCGGGCGGCGTCCGCGTGCCCTTCGTACTGTCCTGGCCCAGGGGCACCCGCGAGGGCCGGCTCGCCCCCGGGCTGCGCCCGCAGTACCAGTACGTCACCGACATCGCGCCGACCCTGCTGGAGCTGGCCGGCCTGGAGCGCCCGGAACAGCGGCGCGGCGTCACACTCCAGGAGCCGGACGGCGTCAGCCTCGCACCCGTGCTCGCCGACCCGGAACACGCCTCCACCCACCCCGAGCAGTACTGCGAGATGACCGGCAACCGCAGCTACTACCGGGACGGCCGCAAACTCGTCACCCTTCACCGGCCCGGCGCGCCCTACGACGACTCCGAGTGGGCGCTCTACGACATCAGGACCGACCCCACCGAGATCCACGACCTGGCCGCCCGGCAGCCCGGCCTCGTCAAGGAACTCTCCGCCGCCTGGGAGCAGGCCGCCTGGCGCAACGGCGTCTTCCCGCTCCCCGACGGCAGCGGGGCGCTCGCCCGGCGCAACCCGGCCGAGCAGCGCCTCACGCGCCCGCTGACCCTGCTGCCCGGCACCCCGGAGCTGGAGCGCTACCGCTCCTCGCGGCTGGTCGCCCTGCGCTCCTTCGAGATCGCCGTCGCGATCGAGGAGACGGGGGAGGGGGTGCTCGTCTCGCACGGCGACCAGGGCGGCGGCTACAGCCTGTACGTCGAGGACGGCCGCCTGCGCTTCGCGTACAACGAGTACGGCGTGCTCCACGAGAGCGACGCCGGGCCCCTGGCGCCCGGTGAGCACCTCGTCGTCCTCGCGGCCACGGCGCAGACGGGTCTGCGCTGGAGCTTCGCGGTCGGCGTCGACGGCGAGGAACGGGCGACCCCGCCGAGCGTTCACCAGCTCATCGGGATGGCCCCCTTCCAGGGCATCAGCGTCGGCGTCGACCGCAAGTCACCCGTCTCCTGGCCACTGTTCGAACGCCACCGCTCCTTCCGCTACCGGGGCCGGCTGCGGTCGGTGACCTACACCCCCGGTGAGCCCGGCCCCGACTCCCCGGAGGCAGTGGCGGCGGCGCTGAAGGAGGCGGCGGCCGCCTTCGAGTGAGCCCCGGCCGGCGCCGGCGGTCCCCGGACCGCCGGTGCCGGCCGCCCGTCCGCCGTACCCGGAGATCGATTCGCGACGGCACACGGGCAGGTCTAACGTCGGGGGAGTGAACGATCGCGTTCACTGACGGCACACGAGCGCCGGCGAACGAACGTACGAACCTATGACGGGCTCCCACGCGACAACCCCGAAGGCCACCGAAACCCCTAGGAAGGGGCGAGGCGGCGGGATCGCCCTGCTCGTCATCTGCTCGTGCCAGCTGATGGTGGTCCTCGACATCACCATCGTGAACATCGCCCTCCCGCACATCCAGACCGCCCTGGGCTTCTCCACCGAGAACCTCTCCTGGGTGATCAACGCCTACACGCTGACGTTCGGCGGTCTGCTCCTGCTGGGCGGGCGGCTGGGCGACATCCTGGGTCGGCGCAGGGTCTTCATGACCGGCGTCGCCCTGTTCGTCCTCGCCTCGCTGCTCGGCGGCCTCGCCCAGGAGTCGTGGCAGCTGCTCGCCGCCCGGTCCCTCCAGGGCGTCGGGGGCGCGATCGCCTCGCCCACCGCGCTCTCCCTCATCACGACGACCTTCCGCGAAGGGCCCGCCCGCAACCGGGCGTTCGGCGTGTTCGCGGCCGTCTCCGCGGGCGGCAGCGCCATCGGGCTGCTCGCGGGCGGCCTGCTGGTGGAGTGGCTGGACTGGCGGTGGATCTTCTTCGTCAACGTGCCCATCGGTGTGCTCATCGTGCTCGCCACCCGCCGCTACATCGCGGAGTCCGAGCGCCGCCCGGGGCGCTTCGACGTCATCGGCGCCCTCACGGCGACACTGGGCATGGTGTGCCTGGTCTACGGCTTCATCCGGGCCTCCGAGGAGGGCTGGAGCAACGCCCTCACCCTGGGCGCGTTCGCCGCGGCCGTGGTGCTGCTCGGGCTGTTCATCGCGATCGAGAACCGGTCCCGGCAGCCCATCACACCGCTGTGGATGTTCCGCGACCGCAACCGCGCGGGCACCTACGGAATGATGCTGAGCCTCGCCGCGGCGATGTTCGGGATGTTCTTCTTCCTCACCCTGTTCGTGCAGAACATCCTGGGCTTCAGCCCCCTGCGCACCGGCCTGGCCTTCCTGCCGGTCAGCGTCGTCATCGCGATCGGCGCCGGATTCACCTCCCGGCTGCTGCCGCGCTGGGGCCCCAAGCCCTTCATGGTGACCGGGGCCGTGCTCGCGGCGGTGGGCCTGGGCTGGCTCACACAGACCGACGTGCACAGCTCGTACCTGGGAAGTCTGCTCGGCCCGGTGCTGGTGTTCGGCCTCGGTATGGGCCTGCAGTTCGTGTCGCTGACGCTGATGGCGCTGTCCGGCGTCGCACCCCACGAGTCCGGCGCGGCCTCCGGAATCCTCAACACCACACAGCAGGTGGGCGGATCCCTCGGCCTGTCCATCCTCGTCACGGTCTTCGGCACGGCCAGCCGCAACGAGGCGACGGACCAGGTGCCGAAGTTCATGGCCGAGGCGACGCCGGCGCAGCTGGCACAGTTCCGCAGGACCGGACAGCTCCCGGGCCACTGGGGCGACCAGGTGCTGGCCTCGGGCGTCTCCACGGCCTTCCTCGCCGCCGCGGCCTTCGCCCTCGTCGCCGCGCTCATCGCGCTGTTCGTCATCCAGGTGCGCCCCTCGGACCTGGAGCGGCTGCGCGGCAGCGGCCGGCCGGGCCCGTGAGCACCCGGCCGCCCGCCCTCGGCGTCAGCCCTCGACGTCAGCCCTTGACGGTGAAGCCCGCCCGCAGCAGGTCCTCGTCACGCGACGAGGGACCGACGAGGAGTTCGAAGGCGCCGGGCTCGACCACCCGGCGGCCCTCGGCGTCGACGAGACTGCACGCGGCCACCGGCAGTTCGATGACGACCTCGCGCGACTCACCGGGAGCCAGCGTGAGCCGGCGGTAGGCCTTGAGCTCCTTCTCGGCCCAGGTCACCGACGTGACCGTGTCACTCACATACGCCTGCACCGTCTCCAGCGCGGGACGCCCGCCGGTATTGCTGACGACGACGCGCGCCCGCAGTGTGTCGCCCGCGCCCAGGACATCGGTCAGCACCTCCAGGTCCGAGTAGGCCACGGTCGTGTAGCTGAGGCCCTCCCCGAACACGAACGCCGGCCGCTGCGTCAGATCCGCGTACCGCGTGCCGTGCTGGCCGCGCAGCTGGTTGTAGTACGTCGGCTGCTGCCCCGCGTGACGCGCGAACGACACCGGCAGCCGTCCCGAGGGCTCGACGAGGCCGAGCACCAGCTCCGCCACCGCCCGGCCGCCGGCCATGCCCGGGTTGAAGGCGTGCACGATGGCCGCCGCGCGGTACGCGGACGGCGGCAGCACGAGCGGTTTCGAGCTGATGACCACCACGGTGAACGGTGTGCCCGTCCCGGCGAGCGCGTCCAGCAGCGCGATCTGCCCGCCGATCAGCTCCAGGGTCGCCGTCGACCGCCCCTCACCGACCAGCTCGATGCGGTCGCCCACCACGGCGACGACGTGGTCGGCGGCCTCGGCGGCGGCGACCGCTTCGGCGATCAGCGCCTCGGACGGCTCGGCGGGGACCACGATCTCGGGCCGGGGCTGCCCGTCCGGGAAGAAGGCACCCTCCGGGTCCGGGCCCACCGTCAGGATGTCGGCCCCGCGCGCGTGGGTGACCGACCAGCCGGCGGGCACATGCTCCCGGAAACCGTCGAGTACGGTACGGATCATGGCGCGCGGATGGCCCTCCGGCAGCCAGTCCGCCTGCCCCGACGACCCCGCCCAGTCCCCGAGCTGGGTCTGCGCGTCGTCGGCGTTGGGCCCGATCACGGCGACCGTACGCGGTGCCGCGCCGGCCCCCGCGACCGCACGCCCGTCCGCGCCCGCCTCGTAACCGCCGTCCAGCGGCAGGGTGCCGTCGTTGGCCAGCAGCACCAGCGAGCGGCGGGCCGCTTCGAGGTTCAGCTCGCGGTGGCCGGCACTGCCGATGACCGCCGCCTGCCGCGCCCGGTCCGGGTGGCGCGGGTTCTCGAACAGGCCCAGCTCGAACTTGAGCGTCAGGATGCGCGCGACCGCCGCGTCGACCGCCGCCTCGTCGAGCCGTCCCGCCGCGACCGCCTCCTGCGCGCCCGCGAAGAAGTCCGGCGTCGTCATCACCATGTCGTTGCCCGCCCGGACCGCAGCGGCCGCCGCCTGCGCGTGGTCCGCGAAGACCTTCTGCTCCCACACCATCCGGCCGACGTTGTCCCAGTCGGTCACCAGGGTCCCGGTGTAGCCCCACTCGCCCCGCAGCACCTCGTTCAGCAGCCAGTTGTTGACCGTGACCGGGACGCCGTCCATCGACTGGTAGCCGAGCATGAACGTACGGCAGCCCTCCTTGGCCACCCGCTCGAACGGCGGCAGGAACCACGAGCGCAGCTTGCGCCGCGAGATGTCGGCCTCGCTCGCGTCCCGCCCGCCCTGGGTCTCCGAGTAGCCCGCGAAGTGCTTGGCGCACGCGAGGACCGCCGTCGGGTCGTCCAGCCCCTCGCCCTGGTAACCGCGCACCATCGCCGACGCCAGCTCGCCGATGAGGAACGGGTCCTCGCCGAACGTCTCGCTCACCCGGCCCCAGCGCAGGTCCCGGGTGATGCACAGCACCGGCGAGAACGTCCAGTGGACCCCGGTCGCCGCGACCTCCACCGCCGTCGCCCGCGCCACGCGCTCCAGCAGCTCCGGGTCCCAGCTCGCGGCCATGCCGAGCTGGGTGGGGTAGATGGTGGCGCCCTCCCAGAACGAATGCCCGTGGATGCAGTCCTCGGCCACCAGCAGCGGGATGCCCAGCCGGGTCCGCCCGGTCAGCTCGGCCGCCTCCAGGACGCGTTCGGGCGAGGCGTGCAGGATCGACCCCACGTGCATGTCCTCGATGAGGTGCCGCACCCCGTCCTTGGCGTTCAGCTGGAGCATCTGACCGACCTTCTCGGGCAGCGTCATCCGGCCGACCAGGTCGGCGACGCGCTCCGGTACGGACAGGCGGGGGTCGAGATAGGGCAGGGAGGAGCCCACAGGAGTTCCTTTCAGGACGTCGGCGACGTTCTCGTCGGGGCGGTACGCGGAGGCCGCGCTCCGGGTCCACCGTACGCTGAATCCCGACCGGGTGGTAAGTATGTGAGTATGCGAGCGTACCCAGCGGAGCAGTCCGATGTGACCGGGGAGCGTGCCGAGTGACCGGCGATGAGCGGCGTGGTTACGCGAAGGGCCGGGCCAAACGCGAGGAGATCCTCGACCAGGCCATGGCCATGTTCGGAGAGGCCGGATACCGGGGCGCCTCGCTGCGGGTGATCGCCAACCGCTGCGGCATCTCGCATCCCGGACTGCTGCACCACTTCCCGACGAAGGAGTCGCTGCTGCTGGCGGTCCTCGAACACCGCGACGCCGTGGACGGCGAGTGGCTGGAGGCGGGCCGGCCCACCGGCGTCGACCGGTTGCGCCGCCTGGTCGATCTCGCGGCGCTGAACGCCCAGCGGCGCGGCATCGTGGAGCTGTTCTGCGTCCTGTCCGCCGAGGCGACCTCCGCCGACCACCCGGCGCACGCCTACTTCGTGGAGCGGTACCGCACCTCGGTCCTGACCACGCGCGTCTCCTACACCGAGGCCCGGGACAAGGGGGTGCTGCGCGAGGGAATCACCCCCGGCGCGGCGGCTCAGCAGCTGATCGCGCTGATGGACGGGCTCCAGACCCAGTGGCTCCTCAGCGGCGGGGCGACCGACATGGCGGGCGTTCTGCGGGCCCATGTGCAGGCGCAGTTGACCGTGCCGTTCTGAGCGGGGGAGGGCCGGCGGGGGAGCGGGGCCGGACGGCCGCGTCGCACCTCTTTACGGCCTTGTCATGTGCCGGTAACTTTCTTGCCGCAAGAGATTTCAGCAACATTCCGGCTGTGCTTACAGGCGGATGATCCCCCTCGCTCGGACCTTGAGGCGCGTCAGGGTTTCCGGCGGAACGGCGCAGGTCGCCCCTTTCCTGTGCCCCGGTCGCCACGGCTTCGCCGCCGCCGTGGCCCTTCCCTGGAGACACGACCATGAAACGCACCCCTCACCGGCTGCTGAGACGCACCCTGGCGTCCGCCTCGGCCGCCGCCGCAGTGTGCGCCCTGCTCACGGCGCTGCCGTCCGCGTCCGGCCTCGACGCGCGGCCCGTAGCCGCCTCCGACACGTCCACGACCGTCTTCTACTACACGAAGACCAAGAACTGGGCCGCGTACAACCTGCATTACGCCCCGGACGGCGGCGCGTGGACCACCGTGCCGGGCGTGGCCATGGAGGCCGCCTGTACCGACTGGGTCAAGAAGACCGTCCCGCTCTCGGGCGCCGGGGGAATCCAGGCGACCTTCAACAACGGCTCGGGCGTGTGGGACAACAACGCCGGCGGGAACTACGACCTGGGCAGCGGGAACATCACCGTCAAGGACGGGGTCGTCGCCCACAGCGATCCGTGCGACAGCGGCGGCGGCAACGACCCGGATCCGAGCCCGGACCCGACCGACGGCGCCAACACCGCGTCGGTGTACTACTCCACCACCACCGTCGGCTGGACGACCACGAATCTGCACTACCAGCCGGCCGGCGGGTCCTGGACGACCGTGCCCGGCGTCGGCATGGAGCCGGCCTGCACCGGCTGGGTGAAGAAGACGGTCGGCCTCGGCACCGCGACGTCGATGAAGGCCGCGTTCAACAACGGCAACGGCGTCTGGGACAACAACAACGGCAGCGACTATGTGATCCCCGCCGGCGTCAGCACCGTGAAGAACCAGGCGGTCGTCAAGAACGCGGAGGACCCCTGCGCCGCCGAACCCGCGGACACCGAGGCGCCGACCGTGCCGGCCGGTGTGAGCGCCGAGGCGGACGGTGTGGCGGTCGTCCTGAGCTGGGAACCGTCCACCGACAACACCAAGGTGACGAAGTACCAGGTCACCCGCACGGGCGGCACCAAGGGCAGCGTCGTCACCGATGTGACGTCGACGGTTCTCTCCGAGTCGAACCTGGAGGAGAACACCACCTACACCTACACCGTCAAGGCGGCCGACGCGGCGGGCAACACCTCCGCCGCCTCGGCGCCCGCCGAAGCGACGACCGGGGTCAGGCCGCCCGCCGCCGCGCAGGGCCGGCCGCTGGGCACCGACCCCCGCAAGGACCCGATCTACTTCGTCCTCACCGCCCGCTTCGACGACGGGGACGCGAGCAACAACCGGGGCGGCAGCCAGGACGTGAAGTCTGGCAACGCCGCCAACAACGACCCCATGTTCCGCGGCGACTTCAAGGGTCTGGTCAACAAGCTCGACTACATCAAGGGGCTCGGCTTCTCGGCCATCTGGATCACCCCGGTCGTCCTGAACCGGTCCGACTACGACTACCACGGCTACCACGGATACGACTTCTACAAGGTCGACCCCCGGCTGGAGTCCGCCGGAGCCTCCTACCAGGACCTGATCAACGCCGCCCACGCCAAGGGCATCAAGATCTACCAGGACGTCGTCTACAACCACTCCTCGCGCTGGGGTGCCAAGGGCCTGTACACCCCGACGGTCTACGGTGTCCGGGACGAGCAGTGGAGCTGGTACTACGACGAGAAGAACGAGGGCTTCGAGTACGACGGCCTGACCGTCGACCCCAAGAGCGGCAAGTCGTACTACAACGGCGACCTGTGGTCCACGGCCGAACCCGCGGGCAACACCTGCCTCGACTGGGGCAAGCCCACCGGAGGGACCTCCGCCGAGGGCTACAAGATCTACAACTGCCAGTGGCCCAACCCGACATCCGGAATGTTCCCGAAGGAGTACTACCACACCTGCTGGCTGGGCAACTGGGAGGGCGAGGACTCCCGTTCCTGCTGGCTGCACGAGGACCTGGCCGACTTCAACACCGAATCGGCCCCGGTGCAGAACTACCTGATCGGCGCCTACAACAAGTACATCGACATGGGCGTGGACGGCTTCCGCGTCGACACCGCGGTCCACATCCCGCGCACCACCTGGAACCGCCGCTTCCTGCCCGCGATCCAGGAACGGGTCACCCAGCAGTTCGGCGCCGAGGCCGCGAAGAACTTCCTCGTCTTCGGCGAGGTCGGTGCCTTCGTCAACGACAAGTGGAACCGCGGATCGGTCAACCACTCCGCCCAGTTCTTCACGTGGAAGGAACGCAAGGAGTACGCCGCCGACGACGCCGAGGCCGCGCTGGAGATGTACGACTACGAGGAGCAGCTCGGCACCGGCTCCCAGCCGACCTCCACCAACGCCTTCCTGGACGGCAACGACTACCACACCCCGGACCACAGCAAGTTCTCCGGGATGAACATCATCGACATGCGCATGCACATGAACTTCGGTGATGCCACCAACGCGTTCAACAACGGCAAGGACTCCGACGACTCGACCAACGACGCCACCTACAACGTCGTCTACGTCGACAGCCACGACTACGGGCCCAACAAGAGCAGCGAGCGCTACGCGGGCGGCACCGACGCCTGGGCCGAGAACATGTCCCTGATGTGGACGTTCCGCGGCATCCCGACCCTCTACTACGGATCGGAGATCGAATTCCAGGCCGGCAAACAGATCGACTGCGGCCCCAGCTGCCCGCTGGCCACCACCGGCCGCGCCTACTACGGCGACCACCTCGAAGGCAACGTCACCGCCTCGGAGTTCTCGCAGGTCGACTCCGCCTCCGGTGAGGTCGCCACCACCCTGTCCCAGCCCCTGGTCAAACACCTCCAGCGGCTCAACCGGATCCGCCGGGCCGTGCCCGCCCTGCAGATGGGCCAGTACTCCACGGAGGGCATCACCGGCCAGATGGCGTACAAGCGCCGCTACACCAGCGGGTCGACCGACAGCTTCGCCCTCGTCACCGTCACGGGCGGCGCCTCGTACACCGGCATCCCCAACGGCACCTACACGGACGCCGTCACCGGAGACACCCGCGTCGTCACCGACGGAAAGCTCACCGTCACCGCCCCGGGCAAGGGCAACATGCGCGTCTACGTGCTGGACGGCCCAGGCAGGATCGGGACCGCCGGCCCCTACCTGAAGTAGCCCGTACGGCCCCGCACGCACAGGCGCCCCGACGGACCCGGTACTCCGGGCGTCGGGGCGCCTTCGTGCTCCGCAGCGGCAGGGCTGCCGGCTACGAGCCCAGCAGCTCCGCCCGGCCGATCATGGCCGTCGACCCGGGGGCCGTACAGGCGTGGGCACCGGCGACCGCGCCCAGCCGGGCGCACTCCACGGGCTCCCGGCCGTCGAGCCTGCCGTACAGGAAGCCGGTGACGAACGCGTCGCCCGCCCCGTTGCTGTCGACCACCGGCGCGGGCGGCACGGTCGCCGGGACATGGACCGGGTCCTCGCCGCCCTCGCGGGTCAGGAGGTAGGAGCCCTCCGCGCCCGCCGTGGCGACCACCGTGGTGGCCCGGCCCTCGCTCAGGATCCTCCGCATCAGCGCGGGGGCACGCTCTCCCGTCTTCGCCGCGCTGAAGAAGACCAGATCGGAGCGGAGCGCGAACTCCCGCTGGTGGTCGCTCAGTCCGTCCCAGTCGTGGAGATCGGTGGAGACCGGCACCCCCAGCTCCTCGATGTCGTCGAACAGGAACCGCGTGAAGTTCGTGATCGACAGATGGACATGGCGTGCCCGGCGCAGCCGGGGCAGATAGAAGTCCCGCGGCATCCGCAGGTCCTCCGGGTCACGGGCGTCGTAGAACGACATCCGCCGCCCCGTCGCGTCCACCAGGTTCACCGCGCGGCGGGTTCCCGCCGGAGAGATCACCGGATGGAACTCCACACCGCCCCCGGCCAGCCGCTCGCGGACCTGCGTCCCGGTCCAGTCGTCACCGATGCAGTCCAGGAACGCCACCTCAAGACCCAGCGCGCGGGCGCCGAGCGCCACATTGCCCCCGGTCTGACCGGGCCACTCCCGGATCGGGCCGACCATGACCGAGTCGGCCAGAGGCACCGGCAGGGCATCGACGCGGACGATCGTGTCCACCCCGCTGCCGCCGACCACCACGACGTCGTATTCCGTTTGCTGTTGGACCACTGAGCCCCCTCTCGTGTTCCCGCCGTGATCAGTATGGCCCACCTCGCTACGGCACCCGGGCGCTCTCGGCGCGCGCCCGGCACACCCGCTGGCTAGGCTCGGTCGGGGGCCGACAACCTGATCCGTGGAGGCTCACGCCATGATGCCGTTGCCCGAACCGCGCGATATCCCGCCGCGCCTCGCCACCGGCGCGTTCATCCTCAACTCCGGCCTGGGCAAGCTCAAGGCCGACGAGGCGACCGCCCAGGGACTGCACGGTATGGCCAGCACCGCCTATCCGTTCCTCGGCAAGCTCGAACCCGCCCGGTTCACCCGGTTGCTCGCCTGGTCCGAGATCGCGGTCGGCGGCACCCTGCTGGCCCCGTTCGTGCCGACCAGGCTCGCCGGCCTCGTCCTCACCGGGTTCTCCGGCGGCCTCCTCGGCCTCTATCTGCGCACCCCCGGGATGCGTGAGCCGGGCAGCCTGCGGCCGAGCCAGAGCGGTGTCCCGCTGGCCAAGGACTCCTGGATGTTCGGCATCGGCCTGGGCTTCCTGGGCGCCGGCGGCTACCGGGTCCGCGCCCAGGCGCACTGCCGCACCCGGCGCGGGTGCGGCCGCTGACCGGACGGCGGCGACGGCGGGCGGCGGCGCACCCCGCGCCACCGCCCGCCCTCACGTACGGACCCGGGCCATCAGCAGCGCCACGTCGTCGTGGTCGTCCGGATCCCGCAACTCCCGCAGCAGCCGGTCGCACGTCGCGTCGAGCGACGGGTCCGGGGTGCGCAGCAAGGTCAGCAGCGTCTCCAGACGGCTGTCGATGTCGTCGTCACGCGTCTCCACGAGCCCGTCCGTGTACAGGACCAGCCGGTCGCCCGGCCCGATCGGCACCGTCACATCGCTGAACGGCACACCGCCCACCCCGAGCGGCACCCCGGCCGGCAGATCGAGGAGCACCGGAGCACCGCCCTCCGGGATCAGCACCGGCGGCAGATGCCCGGCGGTGCTCAGCCGGCACAGCCCGGCGTCCGGGTCGTACACGACGTAGACGCAGGTGGCGAACCACGGGTCCAGATCGGCGGTGATCTCGTCCAGGTGCCGGAGCACCTCGCCGGGCTCCAGGCCGAGCCGGGAGAGCGTCTGGGTGGCGGTACGCAGCCGCCCCATCGTGGTCGCCGCGTTGATCCCGCTGCCCATCACATCGCCCACCACCAGCGCGGTCCTGCCGCCCCGCAGCCCGATCACGTCGAACCAGTCGCCGCCGACCTCGTACCGCGAAGCGGCCGGCCGGTAGCGGGAGACCACGTCGAGGTCCTCCGGGTGGTGGTGGTTGCGCGGCAGCATGCTGCGCTGGAGCGTCAGCGCGGTCTCCTGCTGCTGCCGGTAGAGCCGCGCGTTGTCGATGGCGATCGCGGCCCTGGCGGCCAGATCGCCGGCCAGCGCCTCGTCCTGAGCGGTGAACGGCAGCGGGTTGTCCGTCCGGATCAGGTCGACCGCGCCCAGCACCTCGCCCCGGGCGATCAGGGGCACCGCCAGGTACGAGTGGGCGCCGGCCTCGGCGAGCAGCGCGGCCGAGCGGGCGTCGCGGGCGATGCGGCCGAGCTTCTCCGCGTCGAGATACGGCTCCCGTACCGGTGAGGCGGTCCGCACACAGCGGGTGACCAGGCGGTCGGCGCCGTAGTGGGCGGCGTGGCCCGGCGGGTCGGCCGCCGCCACCACGGGGGTCGGCCGCGCGGCGACGACCGCCAGGGCCTGGATGAGGAGGGGGCCCTCGGTCGACCCCGGGCGCCCCTTGAGCACGCTGTCCAGCACATCGACGGCGGCGACGTCGGCGAGCTGCGGCACGGTGACCTCGGCCAGCTCCCGGGCGGTCTGCTCCAGGTCGAGCGTGGTGCCGATGCGCACCGAGGCATCCGCGATCAGTGCCAGATGCTGCCGGGCCCGCTCCGCCTCGGCCCCCGCCCGATAGCGGTCCGTGACATCGATGAGCGACACGGCGATCCCCAGCACCCGGCCCCCGGAGTCGTCGAGCCGGTACAGCGACACCGACCAGGCGCGGTCGGTCCCGGGATCGGCCGGGCTGCGGCCCACCACCTGGTGCGACACCTGCGGCACCCCGCTGGCCAGCACCTCCCGCATCGCCGCCTCGATGCCTTCGGAGTCGAGGAACGGCAGCGCCTCGCCCACCCGCCGGCCCAGATGACCGGCGGCGCTCATGCCGTCCATCCGCTCCAGCGCCGCGTTGGCCGCCAGATAGCGCAGGTCGTCGCCCAGCACCGCCAGCCCGATCGGCGACTGGTCGACCAGCCCCACCGACAGGGCCAGATCCCGCTCCACCCGGCGCAGCACCTCCCCGTCCGCCGCCAGACCCAGGGCGTAGAACTCGCCCCGGTCGTCCTGCAGCCGCATATTGCGGAACTCCAGGAGCCGGGTGGTGCCGTCCTTGTGCTGTACGGGGAAGACCCCCGACCATGCCTCGCCGCTGCGCATCACCTCGCCGAACAGGCGCAGCACCAGCTCGAAGTGTTCCTCGGCGACCAGGACCCGGGCGGCGAACTGCCCCAGCGCCTCCTGGGCCGAGTAGCCGAGCAGCCGTTCCGCCTGCGGGCTCCACAGGACGATGTGGCCCTGGGCGTCCAGCGCCAGTGCGGCGACGCCGAGGACGTCGAGCAGACCGCCTTCGGGCGACCGGTGCGCGCCCGCCCGACGGGCCTCGCCCCAGCCGATCCGCAAGTCATCAGTGCCGCCCACGGACGATCCTTCCCATGCCGTCACCGCGCCCGGAAGCAGGCCCGCCAACTCCCATGGTCGCCCCTGAGCCACCGCCCCCGCAGCTTCGCGGGACGCGAAGAGGCCCCCGCCGGGGGTTTCGGGCGCGGAATGCCGGTCACCCGCAGCGTACCGAGGCAAACGCGACGCACACGACTGTCAGGAGTGGGAGTTCATGGAGAACTGGCGCATGCACGCGGCCTGCCGTGACGAGGACCCGGATCTGTTCTTCCCCATCGGAACCACCGGTCCGGCACTTGTCCAGGCCGAGGAGGCCAAGACGGTGTGCCGGGGCTGCCCCGTGCGGGAGCAGTGCCTGCGGTGGGCCCTGGAGAACAACCAGGACGCCGGGGTGTGGGGCGGCCTGGGAGAGAACGAACGACGCGCGCTCAAGCGCCGCGGCCGCCGGCGGGCGCACGGTTCGCACGGCTCGGGATGAGACCGCCGCACGGCACCGGACCGAGGGCAGTGTCACACCGGCGGATGCCCCGGTTCGCGGACTTCTCGCGGCCGGAGGGTGGAAGATGAAGCATGGACACCACGGCATGGATCGTCATCGGCGCGTTTCTCGTGCTGCTCACCGTGGCCGTCGCGGGCGTCCTGCTGGTGCGGGTGGTGCGAGCCAGGAAACTGCTGGTCGACGCGGGTGTCCCGCTGCACAACAAGGCGCTGGTGTGGGCTGCGGTGCTCTACACCGTCTCGCCGGTCGACCTGCTGCCGGACCCCGTCTACCTCGATGACATCGGGTTCCTCCTGCTGGCGCTGCGCTCGCTGCACGCGGCCGCGCGGGCCGCGGGGGTGGGCGGGCGCCCGGAGGAGCCCGCCGACGCCGGGCGCGGGGTCCTGTCGTAGCCCTTCCCCGGCGATCCGGGTAACCGGGCACGTCCTGATCGTTGACAGCTGGACGGGTACACGTCACTCTCCTGGGAGAGCGCTCTCCCAACCCGCAGCGGGACACCCTCCCGCACTCTTCCGCCAGGAGAGAATGTGCACAGACCCGGCGCAGCCCTGCCCGCGAGACCCCGCACGGGCACGCTGCTGATCACTCTTCTCGGTCTTCTCGCGTCGTCGCTGGTGCTGCTCACCGCGCCGCACGCCCGTGCCGCGGAAACCCTGCTGTCGCAGGGCCGGCCCGCGACCGACTCCTCCCACGAGGGAGACGGCTACGCGGCCTCGGCCGCCGTGGACGGAGACCTGACCTCCACCCGCTGGGCCAGCGAGTGGAGCGACCCCCAGTGGATCCAGGTCGACCTGGGTGCCACCGCGGACCTCAGCAGGGTCGTCCTGACCTGGGAATCCGCCTACGGCAAGGCGTACGAGATCCAGGCGTCCGACAACGGGTCCGACTGGCGCACCCTGAAGACCGTCACCGACGGCGACGGCGGCACCGACGATCTGGCGGTCACCGGCTCCGGACGGTACGTCAGGATGCACGGCACGGCCCGCTCCGGCGGATACGGCTACTCCCTGTGGGAGTTCCAGGTGTACGGCACCACCGACGGAACACCTCCGGCGACCGGCGGAGCCGTCCGCGTCACCGGATCGCAGGGCAACTGGCAGCTGACCGTCGACGGCAAGCCGTACCAGGTCAAGGGCCTGACCTGGGGGCCGTCCGTCAACGACGCGGCACGCTACATGCCCGACCTCAAGTCGATGGGCGTCAACACCATCCGCACCTGGGGCACCGACGGCACCTCCAAGCCGCTCCTGGACGCGGCGGCTGCCAACGGCATCCGCGTCGTCAGCGGCTTCTGGCTCCAGCCCGGCGGCGGTCCGGGCAGCGGCGGCTGCGTCGACTACCTCACCGACGACGCGTACAAGTCCTCCTCGCTCACCGAGTTCGCCAAGTGGGTCGACACGTACAAGAGCCACCCCGGTGTGCTCATGTGGAACGTCGGCAACGAGTCGGTCCTCGGGCTGCAGAACTGCTACGGCGGTGACGAGCTGGAGAGGCAGCGCGACGCGTACACCACCTTCGTCAACGACGTGGCGAAGAAGATCCACACCATCGACCCCGACCACCCCGTGACCTCGACCGACGCCTGGACGGGCGCCTGGCCCTACTACAAGCGCAACGCCCCCGACCTCGACCTGTACTCGGTCAACTCCTACGGCGACATCTGCGGCGTCCGCGCCACCTGGGAGGCCGGCGGCTACACCAAGCCCTACATCATCACCGAGGGCGGCCCGGCCGGTGAGTGGGAGGTCCCGAACGACGCCAACGGCGTCCCGGACGAGCCCACCGACGTGCAGAAGGCCGAGGGCTACACCCAGGCGTGGAACTGCGTCACCGCCCACCAGGGCGTCGCTCTGGGCGCCACCTTCTTCCACTACGGCACGGAGCACGACTTCGGCGGTGTCTGGTTCAACCTGGTGCCCGACGGCAAGAAGCGGCTCTCGTACTACGCCCTGAAGAAGGCGTACACCGGTTCCACCGCGGGCGACAACACCCCGCCCGTCATCAGCGGCATGACCGTCGAGAACGCCGGAGGCGCGCCCGCGGGCAGGGAGTTCACCGTCCGGGCCGACGTGCGCGACCCGGACAACGACCCGGTCACGTACAAGATCTATCTGAGCGGCAACTACGCGACCGGCGACAAGGGCCTGGTCGAGGCCGACTGGCGGTCCACCGGCAACGGCACCTTCGCGGTGACCGCGCCCGCGCGGCTCGGCGTGTGGAAGGTGTACATCCAGGCCGAGGACGGGCACGGCAACGCCGGAATCGAGACCAAGTCGGTGAAGGTCGTGGTGCCCCCGGTCAGCGGCACCAACCTGGCACTCGGCCGCCCCGCCACCGCCACCTCCGCGCAGACCGGCAGCAGCGGCTGCCCCTGCACCGCGGGGATGGCGACCGACGGACGGCTGGACACCCGGTGGGCCAGCGACTGGAGCGACCCGCAGTCCATCCAGGTCGACCTCGGCGAGCGGAAGTCCTTCAGCCACCTCCAGCTGGTGTGGGACCCGGCGTACGCCAAGTCCTACGAGGTGCTGGTCTCGGACGACGGCAGCTCCTGGCGGTCGGTGTACACCACCACCGACGGGAACGGTGACGCCGACGACCTCGACATCGCGCAGACCGCCCGCTACGTGAAGCTCGACCTCACGCAGCGGGGCACGGCCTGGGGCTACTCGCTCTGGGAGTTCGGCGTCTACAGCTGAGCACCGGGCGGGCGCCGGACGGGTCCTTCCCGCCGGCGCCCGCCGCAGGGCGTGTCGAGGGCGCTCCGGGCGCGGGGAGCGGCCAAGGTGACAGCATGAACGTCGCTGACATTTTGACGGATGGATACTCCCGCATCCGGGAGACCGTGCACATGGCCGTCGAAGGGCTCGAACCCGACGACCTCCACGCCAGGCTGGACGACGGCGCCAACTCGATCGCCTGGCTGGTGTGGCATCTGACCCGTGTGCAGGACGATCACATCGCGGACGCGGCCGGCACGGAACAGATCTGGTTCGCCCAGGACTGGGCCGGCCGTTTCGATCTGCCGTTCACCGCCGACGCGACCGGGTACGGGCAGAGCAGCGAGCAGGTCGGGGCCGTGCGCGTGGGCTCGGCGGACCTGCTCCTCGGCTACCACGACGCCGTGCACGACCACACGCTCGGCTTCGTCGGCGGCCTCGACGGCCACGCGCTGGACCGGGTCGTCGACGAGGCCTGGTCGCCGCCGGTCACCCTGGGGGTGCGTCTGATGAGCGTCCTGTCGGACGACCTCCAGCACGCGGGCCAGGCGGCTTTCGTCCGGGGAGTGCTGGAACGCCGCTAGAACCCCGGCTCACGCCCCGCGCGTACGCGCGTAGTGTCCCGGGCCCGTGCCGACCACCCGCTTGAAGTGGCGGGTCAGATGGGACTGGTCGTAGAAGCCCGCCGAAGACGCCACGGCCGACGCCGGGACTCCGCGCAGCAGCAGCCGGCGGGCGAGGTCGACCCGCCGCCCCGTCACGTACTGGTGCGGTGCCATGCCGAACTCGCGGCTGAAGGCCCGCACCAGATGCGCGTGGTGGGCATGCAGCCGGGCGGCCGCCTCCCGGAGCGTGATGCCCTCGACGTACTTCTCGTCCAGCAGATCCCGAAGCCGGTGCGCGACCCTGCTGTCGTGGACGTAGGGGACGGGGTCGAGCCGGTCGCGCAGATGCTGTTCGAGACGCTCCGACACCAGGGCGAGCCGGCTCGCCGCCTCCAGTTCGTCGCCCGGACCCGCGAGGGCCCGGTGGAGGCTGTCGATGCGGCTGCGCAGCGCCGGATCGTGGAGGACGGGCCGGACCACGGCCCGGCCGATGAGCCGCTCGTCCACCTGCGGGACATCGAGGTACAGGACGCGCTTGCGGAACCCCTCCGGGGTGGCCGCCCCGCCGTTGTGCGGCACGTGCGGGGGCAGCAGCGTCACCGTGTGGGTGAGTACGCCGTGCTCGTGGTGGTCCAGGTCGTAGCGGACCATGCCCTCGTCCACCAGAAGCAGCGTCCACGCGTCGTGCGTGTGCATGGGGTAGACGTGGTCGGTGAAGTGCGCGTGGAAGACCTCTGCGATTCCCTCCACGGGCGGACACCAGGCGGTGATGTCCGGACGGGCAGCCATGTGCCGATCGTACGCCGGACGCGGTCGCGCGCCGACGTGCAAAGTTCGTACAAGACCGGGCGCCTCCGGCCCGGCAGGCTCGGGGCATGACAGCCGATACCACCGCCCCTGCCCCCGTCCGCTTCGACACCAAGATCGCCGTACTGCTCCGGGACGACCTGGAGACCTGGCAGCGGCTGAACGTCACGGCCTTCCTGGTCAGCGGCCTCGGCACCGCCGTCCCCGAGGTGGTCGGCGAGCCCTACGCCGACGCCGACGACACCCCGTACCTGCCGATGTTCCGTCAGCCGGTGCTGGTCTTCGAGGGCACGAAGGAACTGCTGACCACCGCCCACGGCCGCGCCGTCGGCCGGGGAGTTCCCCTTTCGGTGTTCACCTCGGACCTCTTCGCCACGGGCAACGACCGGGACAACCGGGCGGCGGTGCGCGCGGTGCGCGGGGACGGGATGGACCTGGTGGGCCTGGCCGTGCACGGCCCCCGCAACGCCGTGGACAAGATCCTCAAGGGCGCGTCCATGCACCCCTGACACCCGGTGGGCGGGGCGGCCCGCCCCGCCCACCGACGACGTGTCACCCGGTGCGTTCGACCACGTACGGGAGCAGCGTGAGCATGTCCTCCAGGGCCTGCGGTGCCAGCGGAACGCTCTCCAGGCAGGCCCGCGCGCTCTCCAGGTGGCGGCGGGCCTCGGCCGTGGCGGCGGCGCGCCCGCCCGCCGCGTCGACCAGGCCGGCCGCCCGCCCGACGGCCGCGTCGTCCAGCAGGCCGCCGCGCAGCAGCGCCCCCAGCTCCGTCGCCGACGGCCCGCCCGAGGCGAGCGCCGCCAGCACCGGGTACGTCTTCTTGCCGCGCCGCAGGTCGCTGTGGACCGGCTTGCCCGTGACCGCGGGATCGCCCCAGATGCCCAGCACGTCGTCCGCCGCCTGGAACGCCACCCCGAGATGCCTCCCGGCGGCGGTGAGGGCGTCGGCCTCCGTGCGTCCGGCGCCGCCGAGCAGTGCGCCGAGACCGGCCGCGCACCCCAGCAGCGCACCGGTCTTGTGCTCGGCCATCAGCCGGTACTCGTGCGGCCGGACGGCGTCCGGCCCGGTCCAGGGCCGCGACTCGAAGAGCAGGTCGTCGGCCTGGCCGCGCACCAGGTCGGTGAGGGTCGCGGCGAGCAGCCGGACCGCCGGCACACAGGTGCCGCCCGGTGCGTCGGCCAGGGTCTGCACGGCCTGCGCGAACAGTGCGTCCCCCGCGAGCACCGCCGGCCCGGTCCCGTACGCCTTCCAGGCGGTGGCCCGCCTCCTGCGCGTCTCGTCGCCGTCCATGATGTCGTCGTGCAGGAGGGAGAACGTGTGGATCAGCTCGACGGCGACCGCTCCGGCGACCGCGCTCCCCGCCTTCGCCCCGACCGCCTCGGCGCCGAGCACCGCCAGAGCCTGGCGGACGCCCTTGCCCTGCGCACCGGGCACGTCCCCGCCGTCGACCCCGTCCCAGCCGAGCGAGAACGCGGTGATCTCACCGTGCCACGGGTGCAGTTGCCGCACGGCCCGGCACAGGGCGGGACGGATCAGTCCGCGGCAGCGGGCGAGTATCTGCGGCGCGGTGGCCGGCGAGGTCACGGGAGGCGTCATCGGCGTCCGCCCGCGGCCGGCACCCTGTCACCGGCCGGCCCGACGCCCAGCTCCGTGTAGGCCCGGTCGACCATGTCCCGGGCGTTGAGCAGCCCGATCCCGTCGAGCGTGGCGCGCAGCGCGTCCAGATCGGCGGCCGTCTCCCCGCTGTCACGCCCGAGCCGGGCGAGCGACTTCACCAGACCGAGCCGGGAGAGTGCCTCGCCCCGGGGCTCGGTCATCGCACGGAACTCCTCCAGAGCCCCTTCGTAGACCTGCCTGGCCTCCTCGTAGCGTCCGGCACGGTAGAGCACGTTGGCGCGCATCTTGTGGTTGTAGGCCAGGGCGCTCGACAACTTCATCTCGCGGCAGGTGACTTCGGCCTCCGCGAGCAGGCCGAGCGCCCGGTCCGGGTCGTTGTCGCGTACGGAGATGATGTCGGCCATGCCGCGCAGCGCCCAGGCCCGGCCCCGCCGGTCGTCGGCGTCCCCGGCCAGCTGCGCCGCCTCTTCGAACATCGCCAGCGCGGTGTCGAGCGAGCCGGTGTTGCGGTGGATCTGCGCGATGCCCTCCAGGGCCCAGACGGTGTGGCGGGCCTCTCCGCGGGCGCGGGCCTCGGCGAGCAACTGCTCGTGCAGGGACGCGACGGTGCGGTAGTCGCCCTGGATCCGCCCGGTCTCCGCGAGCCCGGCGAGCGAGTAGCCGCGGGCGACCACGTCGCCACCCCGCTTGCCCATGTCCGCCGCCAGGCCCAGCAGACGGAAGGCCAGGCGGAGTCGGCCGCGCTGGCGGGCGAGCGTCCCACCGCTCCACAGCGCCCAGGCCATCGCCCCGGCGTCGTCCGCCGACCGGGCGGCGCGGTAACTGGCCTTCCACGCGCGGTCGGCGTCCGCCACGTGGCCGAGCCGGCGGTGCGCCTCGGCCACGGCGAGCCCCGTCCGGGCCACTTCCCGCGCGGAGCCGGAGCGTTCGGCCGCTTCCAGGTGGCGTATCCCCTCGGCCAGGACGTCCGTGAGGGATGCGTTCACGGACATCTTGGTGAGGGCGCCCTGGTATTCGGGCGCCAGTGCTTTGCTGTGCATGGGAGCCTTTCGCGCATAGGCGGACCGGCCCGGCCGCAACTATACGCCGCATGTATACATGGAGGGTATAGTTGGCCGGCTCTCCGGCCCGTGCATTCGTGAAGGGGGGAGGGGTGGGGTCGTCGTGTGTGCGGTGTGCCGCCTTGCTGTGGATCAAGACGGCGTATCCACGGCGAGGGTTGCCTCGTGTGCGCGAATCCGTTCGGACCCGGTGGCGGGGCCTCCCGTCAGCCGGTACCCGGCGCCAAGTGGTCGATGAACCACGCGCGGGCCCGCTGCGCGACCTCGTCCAGGGTGCCCGGTTCCTCGAAGAGGTGAGTGGCGCCGGGAACGATGTCGAGCCGGCTCTCGCAGTGCAGCTCCGCCTGGGCCCTGCGGTTCAGTTCGAGTACCTCGGTGTCCCTGCTCCCCACGAGGAGCAGGGTCGGGGAGCGGACCTCGCCGAGACGGGCACCCGCGAGGTCGGGCCGGCCGCCGCGCGAGACGACCGCGCCGATCCCCGTGCCGGGCTCCGCCCCGACCATCGCCGCCGCCTGGAGGGCCGCGGCGGCCCCTGTGCTCGCCCCGAACACGCCGAGGGGGCCGGGTGCGTGGAGCCGCAGCCAGGCGGTGGCGTCCACGAGCCGTCCGGCGAGCGTCGAGATGTCGAAGACGTGGGAGCCCTCGGCCTCCTCGTCGGGCGTGAGCAGGTCGAACAGCAGGGTGCCGAGGCCGGCCCGGTTCAGTGCCGCCGCCACGGACCGGTTGCGCGGGCTGTGCCTGCTGCTGCCGGAGCCGTGCGCGAACACCACGAGGGCCCCGGTGTCACCGGCCCGGGTGAGACTGCCGGGCAGGGCCACCCCGCCGGCCTCCACCAGCACGTCGCTGGACGCCAGGGGCCCGGACCGCCGCGCCGCCCGCTCCAGCAGCGACACGACCTCCTCGTCCGGCGTCTGGCCGAAGTCCCGGTACCACTCGCCCACCGCGGAGAACCCGGCCGGCGCCGACAGACACACCAGCTCGTCCGCCTCCCCGCGCAGCCGGGTGGCGGCGGAAGGAGGCGCGACCGGCACGGCCAGCACCACATGGGCCGCGCCCTGGGCACGGGCCACGGCACAGGCGGCGAGGGCCGTCGCACCGGTCGCGATGCCGTCGTCCACGAGGATCACCGTGCGCCCCGCGAGCGGCACGCGCGGCCGGTCGCCTCGGAACTCCCTTGCCCGGCGGGACAGTTCGGCCTCCTCGGCCTGCTGGACGGCGGCGATGTCGGCCTCACCGACCCCGGCCCGGCGCACGATGTCCTCGCTGATGATCCGCACCCCGTCCTCCCCGATGGCCCCGAAGCCCAGCTCCGGATGGCGGGGGACGCCCAGCTTGCGGACCACGATCACATCGAGCGGAGCGCCGAGCTCCCGCGCGACATGGAAGGCCACGGGCACACCGCCGCGGGGAAGGCCCAGCACGACGGGGTCGCTCTGCGCGAGCGGTCCGAGCGCCTCGGCGAGCCGTCGGCCGGCGTCGGCGCGGTCGGCGAACAGCACGGCATTCACCCCCAGACGGGGGGAGGGGAGGAGGAAATCGCCCACCTCGTTCCAGTCAAGGCCACCCCGGAGCGCCCCGCAACCGGACGCCCCGGGGGGCCGCGGCCGGGCCCGGCAGCTTCACGGCTCAGCGCGGAGCGGAGCGGGCGATTCGGAACCCCGTGTCGTCGATCCGGAACGTCGGGTGGCTGCGCCGCCGCACCGAGGCCCGGCAGCTCCAGCGCTCGTCGAACCAGCCGCCGCCGCGCAGCACCCGGTAACTGCCGTACACCTCGGCGTCGTAGACGTCCCAGCACCACTCCCACACATTGCCCAGCGTGTCGTACAGCCCCCACGCGTTGGGCCTCCGTCCGCCGACCTCGTGCGGCCGCTCCCCGGAGTTGCCCCGGTGCCAGGCGATCTCGTCCAGTTCCCCGTACCGCGCCGTGTCCGTGCCGGCGCGGCAGGCGTGCTCCCACTCCGCCTCGGACGGCAGCCGGAATCCGTCGGCGTGCCCGTCCCACTCGGTGTCCTCGGCCGCCGTGCCCAGGCGGTAGGCGGGTGCCAGGCCCTCCTGCCGGGACAGGGCGTTGCAGAACCGGACCGCGTCAAGCCAGGACACGCCCTCGACGGGGAGCCGTTCGCCCCGCGCGCTGCTGGGCCGCTCGCCGGTGACCTTCGCGTACAGCTCCTGGGTGACGGGGTGCGCGGCGAGCCGGTAAGGAGAGAGGTCCACGTCCCAACTGCGCTGTGTGCGGCGGTCGGAGAGGGTGACCCGGCCCGCGGGGACGGTGACCATCGGGATCGTGCCGGCAGTGTCCATGGGACGGTGATCGTATCAACGCCCCGGGCCGTGGGCGGGGGCGCGTCAGCCGTGCTCCTTCCCCAGCGCCTCGATGAGGAGGAGCGCGATGTCGTCGCTGCCCGGCGTGGCGTGCTGCGCGTACCGGACGAGGCTGTCGGCCAGGGCGTCCATGGAGCGGCCGGTGCCCCGGGCGAACTGGCCGGCGAGGGCCGCCGTCGACGCGTCGAGATCGGTGCCGGGCACCTCCACCAGGCCGTCGGTGTACAGGGCGAGGGCGGCGCCGGGCGGCAGCGGGATCTCGGTCGTCGGGTAACGCGCCGCCCGGTCGATGCCGAGCAGCAGCCCGGGAGGCAGCCGCAGTACCTCGGTCTGCCCTCCGGGACGGCGCAGCAGCGGCGGCGGATGCCCGGCCGTGGCCAGCAGGGCCCGGTGGCCGGCCAGGTCCAGGTGGACGTAGAGGCAGCTGGTGAAGAGGCCGGGGTCGAGATCGGTGAGCAGACGGTTGGTCCGCTCCAGGACCTCGGCGGGCGGCGCGCCCGCCGAGGCGTGCACCGCCGTGCGGACCTGGCCCATCAGGACGGCGGCCTTCACGTTGTGGCCCTGCACGTCGCCGATGGCCGCGGCGGCGGTGGTGGCGTCCAGCCGGATCACGTCGTAGAAGTCGCCGCCGATCCCCATGCCCCGGGTGGCCGGCAGATAGCGGGCGGCCACGTCCAGGCCGTCGATCGCGGGGAGGGTGTGCGGGAGCAGGTGGGCCTGGAGGCTGTGCGCCAGCTGTTCCTTGGTGTCGAACAGGCGCGCCCGGTCCAGGGCCTGGGCGATCAGCCCGGCGATCGAGGTGAGCAGGGCTCGCTCCTCCGGCTCGAAGGGGCGCGTACGTTCGTAACCGAGCACCAGCGTGCCCACCGGGCGTCCCGAGGCGAGCAGCGGGAGGAACGCCCATGCGGCCAGGTCCTGCTGGAGCGTGGCGGGCTCGAAGGTGCGCTTGAACGCGTCGAAAGTGCGGTAGAAGGCGGGCACCCCCGTGGTCAGGACGTGTGCGACAGGGGCGTGCGAACTCAGGGGCGCGCCCTCGAAGCACTCCATCAGTTCGGCGGTGAAACCACGGTGTCCGTCGATCCGCAGCCGCCCCTCCGCCGCCGTCATCACGGCGAATGCCTGGATACGGAAGGCCGGCACGAACTGCTCGGAGATCAGCTCGACCACGTCGCGGATGCCGACGGCCTCGGTGAGCGTCGCCGCCAGGTGCATCAACTGGTAGAGCGCCACCGCCCGGCCAGGGGTGCTCGGCGGTGCGGCGGCGGCCGTGGGAGGCGTGGGGGAGTGCGGCGCGGCGACGGGAGTGATGTAGACGCTGATGCCGGACGCGTCGGGGTAGAGGCAGAAGGACAGCCACTGGTCCGGCGGTCGCAGCGCGGTGAAGGACATCGGCTCGCGGCTGATCATCGCTCCCCGGTACTGGTCCTCGAAGTGCGGATCGGCGAGCCAGCGCAGCGACTCCCAGGGCAGCGTTCCCACCAGCTCGTCCGCCGGTTTGCCGACCAGGGCGGCGCCCGCGTCCGTGAGGTAGGTGATCCGTCCGTGCGTGTCCAGGGTGCAGCAGCCGCCCGGCAGCCGGGCGACGAAGTCGGCCGCGGCGACCGCCTCGGCGCGTGCGGACGGGGCGGTGGTGACCGGCGGCAGCACCCGGGGCCCGGCCCCCGCGCCGACCGGCCGCCCCTTCTCCCGCGCCTCGTGCAGCACCCGCGCTGCCTCGCCGCAGCAGTCGTGGACCGCTGCCCGCTCCCGCGGTGCCAGCTGCGGCGGGTGCGAGCCGGGCCACAGCAGCACGAGACCGCCGAGAGCCTCGGTCCCCGCCAGGACGGGCGCGGCCGCCAGCGCGAAACGGTAGGGAAGGACGAGCGCGGGACGCGGATAGCTCCGGGCCAGCTCCTCCTGGCTGCCCAGCCACACCAGATGCCGGTCCTTCACCGCGTCGGCCACCGGCATGGGAGCGGACAGCGGCACCCGGAGCCAGGGGTCGGCCATCTCCTGCGGCACCCCGGCGAGCACGGCGAGCCGCAGGGTGGGGCTCCCGGGCGGCAGCACGTACAGCATGGCCACCGCGGCCCCCGTCTCCCGCACGGCACGCGCCACCGCCGCGTCCAGGAGATCGTCCACGGAGTCCGTCACAGGACCGACATTGCCCATAAGCGGACAATACGCCCGGCGCTTCCGGTCGACACCGTGATGCCCGCCGTCATGGCGCGCTTCCCGGGGTGCGGGCTCGCCCCGGGCCGGGTCAGCCGGCTGCGGCCTCGCGGCCGATCTGCTCGAACCGCGCTCCCATCTCCGCGGCCAGGGCCTGTGCCGCGGACAGCGGCCGGACCATCACCATGAGGCTGTCGATCTCGCCCGCCTCGTTCAGATGGAGGAAGTCGCAGCCGTTGATCTCGCGGTCGCCCACCTTCGCCGTGAAGACGAGAGCGTGCTCGCGTCCGTCCGCGCTCGCCATCTCCTGCACGTAGCGGAAGTCCGTGAACACCTCGGACACGGCACGCAGGATCGCGGCGGTGAGCGGCTTTCCGGCGTAGGGCTTGAATGCCACCGGGCTGGTGAAGACGACGTCCTCGGCGAGCGTGGCCTCGGCGGCCGCGATGTCGTGTGCCTCGACGGCCTTACGGAAAGCAAGCATCCCGGACTCCCATAGTCAATTTGTTGAATAGGTGTGAACGAGATTAATCACATCGGTGTTAGCGTGTCCAGATGTCACTCAAGTACGCCGTCCTGGCGGCCCTGCTCGAAGACGAGGCGTCCGGATACGACCTGGCCAAGGTCTTCGACGTCTCGGTGGCGAACTTCTGGTCCGCCACACCGCAGCAGCTCTACCGGGAACTGGACCGGCTGGCGGCGGACGGGCTGATCGAGTCACGCGTGGTGGAGCAGCAGCGCCGCCCGAACAAGAAGGTGTTCACGCTGACCGGGGCCGGCCACGACGCGCTCGCCGCGTTCACCGCGAAAGCGCCCCGCCCCACGGCGATCCGGGACGAGCTCCTGGTGATGACCCAAGCCGTGGACATCGGCGACCGGGACGCGGTCCGCGCGTCGGTCGAGGAGCGCATGGAATGGGCACGCGCCAAGCTCGACCGGTACGAACGGCTGCGCGAACGCCTGCTGGCCGGCCGCGACGAGGCTGCCTTCATCGCGGAGACCGAACGCATCGGCCCCTATCTGACCCTGATGCGCGGCCGGTCCTTCGAGGAGGAGAACCTGCGGTGGGGGCAGCGGGTCCTGGAGATCCTGGACAGCCGCGCCGCGGCCGGGGGGAAGCCCGGGTCGGGCGGCGTTGCCCGCCCCCTCGGCCCGCCGTCGCCCGTGCGCGCGCCCCGAACGGACGCCCAGAAGGCGCGCACCCGCGGCGCGCGGGCTGCAATGGACGGGTGACCGCGCCCCCCGACGACTGCCTCGCGCGCAACGAGTGGGTCTGCGGCGCCTACCTGAGTTCCCGCCGGCACATCCTCTGGGACGCCGTCCTGCAACACGTGCAGCTGACCGCGGTGGCCGTGCTCATCGGCCTCGTCCTCGCGCTCCCGCTCGCCCTCGCCGCCCGCCGCTGGCACTGGGCGGCCGGCCCCGTGCTCGGGGTGACGACGATTCTCTACACCATTCCGTCGCTCGCCATGTTCTCCCTGCTGCTGCCGGTGTACGGACTGTCCGCCTCGCTCGTCGTCGCCGGCCTCGTCCTCTACTCGCTGACCCTGCTCGTACGCAACGTCCTCGCCGGGCTGCGCGCGGTCCCCGAGGAGACCCGGCAGGCCGCGCGCGGCATGGGATACGGACCCGTACGACTGCTCCTGGCCGTGGAGCTCCCGCTCGCCCTGCCCGCAGCCATGGCCGGCCTGCGCATCGCCACCGTCTCCGCGGTCTCCCTGGTCACCATCGGCGCGATCGTCGGCTACGGAGGACTCGGCAACCTCATCTACTCCGGGATGAACACGTACTTCAAGGCCCAGGTGCTCACCGCGTCCGTCCTGTGCGTCGTCATCGCCGTCGCCGCCGACCTGCTCCTCCTGCTGCTGCAACGCCTGCTGACCCCGTGGACCAGGAGCCGGTCGTGAACACCCTCCTGGACGCCTGGTCCTGGCTGACGACCTCCGCGCACTGGCACGGCCAGGACGGCATCGGGGCCCGGCTCGTCCAGCACCTCTACCTCACCGCCGTCTGCCTGCTCGTCAGCTGCCTCATCGCCCTGCCCGTCGCGCTGCTCCTCGGCCACCTCGGCAAGGGCGGCGCACTCGCCGTCAACCTCTCCAACATCGGGCGGGCCGTCCCCACCTTCGCCGTCCTGGTGCTGCTCCTGCTCACCCCGGTCGGCCGCTGGGGCGAGGGCCCGACCATCGTGGCGCTCGTCCTGTTCGCCGTGCCCCCACTGCTCACCAACGCCTACGTCGGCATGCGCGAGGTCGACCAGGACGTCGTCCGCGCCGCCCGGGGCATGGGCATGACGGGCCGGCAACTGCTGCTCCAGGTGGAGATGCCGCTCGCCCTGCCGCTCATCCTCACCGGCGTGCGCATCGCGGCCGTCCAGCTCGTCGCCACGGCCACCATCGCGGCCCTGGCGGGCGGCGGCGGGCTCGGCCGCATCATCACCGCCGGGTTCAACCTCGCCTCCACCGCCCAGGTGGTCGCCGGAGCGGTCCTGGTCGCCGTGTTCGCGCTGGTCGTCGAGGGGATCTTCGAGGCGGCGCAGCGGCTCGCGCCCAGCAGGCTCGGGCTGCGCGCGGGGGAGACCGGGTGAGGTCCCGGCGCCCGCTCACCGCGCTCGTGCTGCTGGCGGCCACCGCCTGCTCCACCGGCCCCGCCCTGGAGAACCAGGGCGAGGTCACCGCACCGCCCGGCGACAGCAAGCACCTGACCATCGGCTCCGCCGGCTTCACCGAGAGCGACCTGCTCGCCCAGATGTACGCCCTGCTGCTCCGGCGCGCCGGATACTCCACGAAGATCATCTCCGTCACCAACCGGGAGATCTGCGAACCCGCCCTGGAGAACGGCCAGATCGACATCGTCCCCGAGTACGCGGCCACGTTCGCCGACTGGCTGAACGCCAAGAAGAACGGATCCGACGCCGACCCCGTCGGATCGCCGGACCTCGCCGCCACCATGAAGGCCCTGCGCGCCCTCGCCGCACCCCGTGGCCTGACCGTCCTGGACCCCGGCAGGGCGGTCGACCAGAACGCCTTCGCCGTCACCGCCGCCTACGCGGGGAAACACCACCTGAAGACGCTCGGCGACCTGGGCCGGTCCGGTCTGCCGGTACGCCTCGCGGCCGGCGACGAATGCGTCGAGCGCCCCTACTGCGCGCCGGGGCTGAGGAAGACGTACGGGATCGACATCACCGCGGTCGACCCCAAGGGCGTCGGCACCACCCAGGCCAAGCAGGCCGTACAGAGCGGCCGGGACCAGATGGTCCTGACCACCACCACCGACGCCACCCTGGACGACTTCGGACTCGTCCTGCTCGCCGACGACAAGCACCTCCAGAACGCCGACTACCTCGTCCCCGTCGTGAACCGCTCCCGTGCCGGCGGCGCGGGCGTGCGCAAGGCGCTGGGCAGGCTCAACACCGTACTGACCACCGCGGACCTGGCCCGGCTGAACGAACAGGTGGACAGCTGGCGGCGGCTCCCCGAGGACGTGGCCCGCACCTACCTGAGATCCGAGCACCTCATCCCCGGCAAGGACGGGTGAGGGATCCCCGCCGCGGCCGACGCGCGACTTCCGGCGGTACACCACGAGCGCCCGACCCCGGACGGGGCGTGGCTCAGGCGTCCGCCACCGAGTCGAACCGGACCTCGTCGCGCCCCACACCCTGCGCGTCCGCGTCCACCGAACGCCGCAGCGCCTCATGGAGCTTCGCCGGAGTCAGCACCCCGAGGAACCGCGCCCCGTCCAGCACCGCGATCCACCCCGCGTCGTGCTGGAGCATCTCGCTGAACGCCTGCTTCAGCGGGGCGCCGACGGGCACCCACGCGTCCATCCGGCGCGCCAGTTCACCCACCGTGCCCTGGTCCCCGGCGATCCGAAGGGCGTCCGCCGACACCCAGCCGTGCAGCTCGCCCCCGGCGTTCAGCACGACCGCCCACCGCGAGCCCGCCGCGCCCAGCCGGGCCGCGGCGGCCCCGGCGGGCTCGTCCAGCCGGGCCACGGGCGGCTCCTCCAGATCGTCCGGCTCGATCGCGGTGACCGACAGCCGCTTCAGCCCCCGGTCGGCGCCGACGAATCCGGCCACATACGGCGTCGCGGGGGAGCCGAGCACCGCGCCGGGACTGTCGAACTGCTCGATGCGCCCCTGGCCGAACACCGCGATCCGGTCACCCATCCGCACCGCCTCCTCGATGTCATGGGTGACCATCAGAACCGTCTTCCTCACCCTGGACTGGAGGTTGAGGAACTCGTTCTGCAGCCGCTCCCGCACCACCGGGTCCACCGCGCCGAAGGGCTCGTCCATCAACAGCACCGGCGGGTCGGCCGCCAGCGCCCGCGCCACCCCCACCCGCTGGCGCTGGCCGCCGGAGAGCTGGGCGGGGTAGCGCGCACCGTACGTCGACGGGTCCAGGCCCACCAGATCGAGCAGCTCGGCCGCGCGCTCCCGTGCCCTGGACCGCTTCCAGCCGACCAGCGCCGGCACCGTCGCCGTGTTGTCGAGCACCGTCCGGTGCGGGAAGAGCCCCACCTGCTGGATGACATAGCCGATGCGGCGGCGCAGCTTCACCGGGTCGGTCCCCGCGATGTCCTCGCCGTCCACGAGAATGCGGCCCGATGTCGGTTCGATCAGCCGGTTCACCATCATCATCGTGGTGGTCTTGCCGCAGCCCGACGGGCCCACCAGGGTGACCAGTTCCCCCTCGGCGACCTCGAAGGACAGCCCGTCGACCGCGGCCGTACCGTCCGGATAGACCTTGCCGACCTGTTCGAACCGGATCATGACTGCACGGTAGGAGCCGGGCGCCCGCCCCGCACACGGGCCGCGACCGTCCGGGGCACAGCGGTGTGCTGAACTGTCCGGGAACCGTCCGATCCAGGAGCACCCTTGAACAGCTACCGTCAGCCCGGCCTCGTCCTCACCGACCATCACTTCAGCGTCCCGCTCGACCACGCCGACCCCGGCGGTGAACGGATCGAGATCTTCGGCCGGGAGATCGTGGCCGCCTCCAAGGCGGACCAGGAGCTGCCCTGGCTGCTCTACCTGGAGGGCGGCCCCGGCTTCGGCGCCCGCCGCTTCGCGGGCGCGGAGGCCTGGCTCGGACGGGCGGTCCGCGAATTCCGGGTGCTCCTGCTCGACCAGCGCGGCACCGGCCTGTCCACCCCGGCCAACCGGCAGACCCTCCCGCTGCGCGGCGGACCGCGCGAGCAGGCCGACTACCTCGCCCACTTCCGCGCGGACAGCATCGTGCGGGACTGCGAGTTCATCCGCCCGCAGCTGACCGGCGGGGCGCCCTGGACGGTCCTCGGCCAGTCCTTCGGCGGCTTCTGCGCCGTGCGCTACCTCTCCGCCGCTCCCGAGGGCCTCAGCACGGTCCTGATCACCGGCGGCCTGCCCTCCCTCGACGCCCACGCGGACGACGTCTACCGGGCCGCGTACCCCCGCATCGAACGCAAGGTCGCCGCGCACTACGCCCGCTACCCGCAGGACGTCGAACGCGCCCGGGAGATCACCGCTCACCTCGCGGAGCACCGCCCCGAGAGCGCCGGGCACCGGCTGACGCCCGAAGGCTTCCAGTCCCTCGGCATCCTGCTCGGCGGTGGCAGCGGCAGCCACCAGCTGCACTACCTCCTGGAGAACGCCTTCGTCCGCACCCCGCACGGCACGGAGCTCTCCGACACCTTCCAGGAAGCCATGCGCACCGCGACGTCGTTCGCCGGGCACCCCCTGTACGCCCTGATGCACGAGGCCATCTACGGCCAGGACGGCCGGCCCACCGACTGGGCGGCGGAGCGGGTCCGGGCGGAGTTCCCGCAGTTCGACGCCGTGAAGGCGCTGGAGGGCGACGGGCCGGTCCTGTTCACGGGCGAGTCCATCCACCCCTGGCACTTCGACGTGGACCCGGCGCTGCGCCCGCTGCGCGAGACGGCCGGACTCCTCGCGGCCCGCACCGACTGGGCACCGCTGTACGACCCCGAGCGCCTCGCCGCCAACGAGGTCCCGGTGGCCGCCGCCGTCTACCACGACGACATGTACGTCGACACCGCTCACGCGCTGCGCACCGCCGCCGCGATTCGCGGGCTGCGCACCTGGGTGACCGACGAGTTCGAGCACGACGGGGTCCGCGCGGGCGGGCCGCGCGTGCTGGACCGGCTGCTCGCGGTGGTCCGCGACGAGGTCTGAGACCCGGGCCGAGTCCGCGAAACGCGCGGGGGCCGGCCGCACGCGTCGTGCGGCCGGCCCCCGCGGTGCCCCGTCAGGCCTGGAGGGCGTCCAGGGTCGCGTCCAGGCCGGCCGCAGAGCGCGGGGCGCGGTTGTGCGGGAGCTTGGACAGGGCCGCCGCCATGCCGCAGGTGTCGGTGACCGCGGAGAAGACGAGGCCGGAGCCGACGCCGGCGGCCAGCCAGCGCGCGGCGGGATACCTGACCCCGGCCAGCAGCCCGGCCACCACGAGCGAGCCGGCGGCCAGCCGCACCTGGCGTTCCATCGGCCAGGTGGCCCTGCCGCCCTCCGGGTGTTCCAGGCCGTGGCCCTCGCTCTCCCAGGCGGAGGTGCCGCCCGTGAGCGTCGCGGCCTCGATGTCGGCTGCCGAGAGGATGTCGCACGCGCGCGTCGAGCGGACGCCCGAGGCGCACACGATGAGCAGCGCGCCGCGGGCGGACGCGGACTTGAGGGCGGGTACCGCGTCGGAGAGACGGTCCAGCGGTATGTTCAGCGCACCCGGCACGTGCCCTGCGGCGTACTCACCGGGGGCCCGCACATCGATCACGGTGAACTCCGGGAGCCGGGCGGCGGCCTGGGCGGGGGAGAGGGATGCGGGGACGGGGCTGGTCACGAGCTGTGTTTCCTTTCGTTCACCGGGTGTGAGGCAGGCACACGCTCTCTCCTGCCCCGGATGGCCCAGGATACCCCTCGGGGTATTGAACCGGCCGTGTCATGGGTCTCGGGGGCCTCCTTGCCGGTTTAGCCTGCCGACATGACCGAGCAGCTGAAGCCCATGCCCGAGGACTGGCGGCGCGCGCTCGCCGTGGTCGCCCACCCCGACGACCTGGAGTACGGCTGCGCGGCGGCCGTGGCCGGGTGGACCGACGGCGGGCGCGACATCACCTATCTGCTGGCCACCCGGGGCGAGGCCGGCATCGACACGCTCGAACCGGAGGAGTGCGCGCCGCTGCGTGAACGGGAGCAGCGCGCGAGCGCCGCCGCCGTGGGAGTCTCGCGCGTCGAGTTCCTGGACCACCGCGACGGGGTCATCGAGTACGGCGTCCCGCTCCGTCGCGACATCGCCGCGGCCATCCGCCGGCACCGTCCCGAGCTGGTGATCACGCTCAACCACCGCGATACCTGGGGCTCGGTCGCCTGGAACACGCCCGACCACCGTGCGGTCGGACGCGCCACCCTCGACGCGGCCGCCGACGCGGGCAACCGCTGGATCTTTCCCGAGCTGACCGAAGAGGGCCTCGAACCGTGGGACGGGGTGCGCTGGGTGGCCGTGGCCGGATCGTCCACCCCCACCCACGCGGTGGACGCGACGGCCGGGCTCGAACGGTCCGTGCAGTCCCTCCTGGCCCACCGCACGTACATCGAGGTGCTCACGGACGAGGACCCCGAGACGTACTGCCGTACCTTCCTCACCGCCAACGCGGAGGTGGCGGCCGAGCGCTTCGGCGGGCGTCCGGCCATCCCGTTCGAGCTCTTCGGCCGCTGACTCCGGGCGGGGGTCCACCCGCACTCCTCCGTGCAGAAGTGGCATTTCGGAAGGAGAAATCGCAGGTCAGCGCATCGATGTTGTCCAGACCATTGACATGCAAGCGCCAGGATGTTGAATTCAGTCTCATTGTGTTGCGCGACTCTGGTGACTTGAGTGACCAATGGAGGATCTGTGACGCCTCGCTCGCCCCGCATCACCGCACTCACCGCCGCGGCGGCCCTGCTCGGAGGCGGCCTGCTGGCCGCCGGGCCGTCCGCCCACGCGGCTGACGGCGCCCCGGCCGGCGCCTCGGCCAAGGCCCAGGACACCCCGGCCATCACCCCGACCCCGCGGTCGGTGAACAACCGCACGGACCGGGTGACCATCACCCCCACCGTCACGCTCGTCGCGGGAGGGACGGCCGACGGTCCCGCCCTCGACGTGGTCGAGGCGGCCCTGCGCGAGGCGGGCGCCCGGCACGTCGTCCGCGCGGAGCGGCCCGCCCCCGGCAGACTCACCGTGTACGCGGGTGACCCCGCGGCCCTGGCCGCCCAGAAGCTCGAAGGCCCCTCCGCGCTGCCCGCCGAGGGATACGTGCTCGGGATCGGCGCGGGCCGGATCGTCCTCGCCGGCAAGGACACCACCGGCACCTACTACGCCGCGCAGACCCTGCGCCAGGTGCTCCCGCACCGGGCGCGGCCGGGAGGCAAGGTCGCCGGCCTCGCCGTGCGCGACTGGCCGGGAACCGCGCTGCGCGGGGTCATCGAGGGGTTCTACGGCACCCCGTGGTCGCACGAGGCACGCCTCGACCAGCTCGACTACTACGGCGAGCACAAGATGAACATCTACGTGTACTCGCCCAAGGACGACGACTACCTCCGGGCGAAGTGGCGCGAGCCGTACCCCGCCGGGCAGCTGGCCCAGATCGAGGACCTCACCGACCGGGCCGCCCAGCGGCATGTCGAGTTCACCTACGCGCTCTCACCCGGCCTGTCGGTCTGCTACAGCTCCGAGGACGACGTGAAGGCGCTCGTCGACAAGTTCCAGACGATGTGGGACATCGGGGTCCGCACCTTCGCGGTCCCGCTCGACGACATCAGCTACACCGACTGGAACTGCGACGCCGACCAGGAGAAGTGGGGGACCGGCGGCGGTGCGGCGGGCGCGGCCCAGGCCCATCTGCTCAACCGGGTCAACCAGGAGTTCATCGCCACCCACGCCGGCGCCCAGCCGCTCCAGATGGTGCCCACCGAGTACTACAACGTCAGCTCCTCGGCGTACAAGACGGCCCTGTCCGAACAGCTCGACCCCCATGTGCTCGTCGAGTGGACCGGCGTCGGCGTCGTCGCCCCCACCATGACGGTGGCCCAGGCCGACGCGGCCCGGGAGGTGTTCGGGCACCCGATCCTGACCTGGGACAACTACCCGGTCAACGACTACGCGACCGACCGCCTCCTGCTCGGCCCGTTCAACGGCCGCGAGAAGGGGCTGCCGGGGCGGCTCGCCGGGATCACCGCCAACCCGATGATCCAGCCGTTCGCCTCGAAGCTCTCCCTGTACACCGTCGCGGACTACGCCTGGAACGACGCCGCCTACGACCCGCGCGAGTCCTGGGGCAAGGGCCTCAAGGAATACGCGGGAGGCGACGCCCGCACCGAGAAGGCACTGAGGGCCTTCGCCGACGTCAACTACAGCTCCGCGCTCAACACCGACAAGGCGCCCGAGCTGTCCGCCGAGTTCGCCCGCTACTGGAAGTCCGGCGACGCCGGGCGGCTCACCTCCGTCCTGACCTCGCTGGGCGCGGCCCCCGCCCGGCTGCGCGCAGACCTCCCCGACCGCGGCTTCATCGAGGACTCGGGCCCCTGGCTGGACGCCACCGCGTCCTGGGCGACCGCCGCCCGCACCGCCCTCGGCATGGTCGAGGCCGCCCGCGCGGGCAAGGGCGCCCAGGCCTGGGAGCTGAGGCAGAAGCTGCCCGCACAGATCGAGCGGGCCGCCTCCTTCACGTACACCGGACTCGACGGCCGCGAAGTGCCGGTCCTCGTCGGGGACGGGCAGCTGGACGGATTCGTCGAAGCGGCCACCGCCGAGTACGACCGGCTGCTCGGGGTGAGCGGCAGGCCCACGGCCTCGACCAGCCTCGGTACCTACCAGAACAACACCGCCGCCCGGATGCTCGACGGCGACGACTCCACGTACTTCTGGAGCGACGGGGCGCCCGCGGCGGGCGACCAGCTGACCGTCGACCTCGGAGAGTCCCGGTCCATCGGTGACATCACGCTCGTCATGGCCAAGCCGGGCAGCACCGACGACTACCTCCACGCCGGGGTCCTGGAGTACTCGGACGACGGGCAGAGCTGGCAGAAGCTCGCGGACTTCTCCGAAAAGCCCGAGGTCACGGCGACCCCGCCCGCCGGCACCGAGGCGCGCTACGTGCGGGCCCGCGCGACCGCCGGACAGACCAGCTGGGTCGTCGTCCGTGAATTCCAGGTCACGACGACCGACGGCGCCGTCACCGGCAACCCGCCCGCGGCCACCGGCTCCACGCTGCGTGCGGCGGCCGACGGCGACCCGGCCACCGTCTACCGGGCGGCGCGCGCCACCGAGGACGGCGAATCGCTCCAGGTGGACCTCGTCGCCGCGCGTACGGTCGGCTCCGTGACCGTCCTGCGGCCGGCCGCATCCGGCGCCGCCGCCGACATCCAGCTGCGCGAGGCGGACGGCACCTGGCACACCGTCGGCGCGCTGCGCGGCGCGTACACCCGCGTCGACACCGAGGGGCGCACCGCCGACGCGGTACGCCTGGCCTGGCGGGCCGGCTCGGCCGCGCCCCAGGTCGCCGAGGTGGTCGTGGGGAAGTAGCACCACCGCTCGGCCGTGCGCCCGGCGCCCCCGCGGTCCTGCGGGCGGGCCGGGCGCACCGCCATGTCGCGGGCCGGCCGGACCGGATGCGCGAGGGTTGTTCCCACAGAGGCAAGCGACCGCTTAGTATGCCCCGGAGCAGTGGTAATGCCGACAGTGTTGTGGAGGCCCCTCATGCAGGCATGGCGAGTGCACCGGAACGGCGAGCCGAGCGAGGTGATGCGGCTGGAGGAGACGGATCGGCCCACGCCCGGCGACGGGCAGGTGACCGTCGAGGTGCTCGCGGCGAACATCAACTTCCCCGACGCGCTCCTCTGCCGGGGCCAGTACCAGGTACGGCCACCGCTCCCGTTCACTCCCGGCGTCGAGATCTGCGGCCGCACCGAGGACGGCCGCCGGGTGCTCGCCACCCCCGCCCTGCCCGACGGCGGCTTCGCGCAGTACGTCGTCGCCGACGAGGCGGCCCTGCTGCCGGCCCCCGAGGCGCTGGACGACGCCGAGGCCGCGGCCCTGCACATCGGTTACCAGACCGGCTGGTTCGGGCTGCACCGCCGGGCGCACCTGAAGGCGGGCGAGACCCTTCTCGTGCACGCCGCAGCGGGCGGCGTCGGCAGCGCGGCCGTTCAGCTCGGCAAGGCCGCGGGCGCCACCGTCATCGGCGTCGTCGGCGGACCGGAGAAGGCGAGGACCGCCGCCGCACTCGGCTGCGACCTCGTCATCGACCGGCGCACCGAGGACATCGTCGCGGCGGTCAAGCAGTTCACCGGCGGCCGCGGCGCCGATGTCGTGTACGACCCGGTAGGGGGCGACGCGTACGCCAAGTCGGTGAAGTGCATCGCCTTCGAGGGGCGGGTCGTCGTCGTCGGCTTCGCCAGCGGCGTCATTCCCACCCCCGCGCTCAACCACGCACTGGTGAAGAACTACTCGGTCCTCGGACTCCACTGGGGCCTCTACAACACCAAGGACCCGCAGGCGGTACGCGACTGCCACGCGGAACTCACCCGGCTCGCCGCCGAAGGCGTCATCAAGCCGCTGATCAGCGAGCGGGTCGCGATGGAGCAGGCGGCGGCCGCCGTCCAGCGCGTCGCCGACGGCACCAGCACCGGCCGCATCGTCGTCCTCCCGTCAGGAGCCGCCCGATGACCGCCCCCGACGCCGGCGAACTGCGCCGCCTCACCCGCGAACTGCTCGCCGCACACCCTCCGGCCACCACCGGCCGCACCGACTTCCTCAAGGCACGCTTCGACGCCGGACTCGCCTGGGTGCACTACCCGGTGGGCCTCGGCGGCCTGGACGCCCCGCGCTCCCTCCAGCCCGTCGTGGACGCCGAACTCGCCGCCGCGAACGCCCCGGACAACGACCCCCGCCGCATCGGCATCGGCCTCGGCATGGCCGCTCCCACCATCCTCGGCTTCGGCACCGACGAGCAGAAGCAGCGCTTCCTCAAGCCCCTGTGGGCCGGCGAGGAGGTGTGGTGCCAGCTCTTCAGCGAACCGGGCGCCGGCTCCGACCTGGCCGCCCTCGGTACGCGCGCGGTGCGCGACGGCGAGAGCTGGGTGGTCGACGGGCAGAAGGTGTGGACGTCCAGCGCCCACGTGGCGCGCTGGGCGATCCTCATCGCCCGCACCGACCCGGACGTGCCCAAGCACCGCGGCATCAGCTACTTCATCTGCGACATGACCGACCCCGGCGTCGAGGTCCGGCCGCTGCGCCAGATCACCGGCGAGGCCGAGTTCAACGAGGTCTTCCTCACCGGCGTGCGCATCCCCGACAGCCGCAGGCTCGGCCCCGTCGGCGAGGGCTGGAAGGTCGCGCAGACCACCCTCATGAACGAACGCGTCTCCATCGGCGGCGCGCGCATCCCACGCGAGGGCGGCATGATCGGCCCCGTCGCCAGGACCTGGCGCGAACGCCCCGGCCTGCGCACCCCCGACCTGCACCAGCGCCTGCTGACCCTATGGGTCGAGGCCGAGGTCGCCCGGCTCACCGGCGAACGCCTGCGCCAGCAGCTCGTCGCGGGACAGCCCGGCCCCGAGGGCTCCGGCATGAAGCTCGCCTTCGCCCGGCTCAACCAGGAGATCAGCGGCCTCGAAGTGGAACTCCTCGGTGACGAGGGGCTGCTCTACAGCGACTGGACCATGAGGCGGCCCGAACTCGTCGACTTCACCGGCCGCGACGCCGGCTACCGCTACCTCCGCTCCAAGGGCAACTCCATCGAGGGCGGCACGAGCGAGGTACTGCTCAACATCGTCGCCGAACGCGTGCTCGGCCTGCCCGCCGAACCGCGCAACGACAAGGACGTCGCCTGGAAGGACCTCTCCCGATGACCGCACAGACCGCAGTGGGCCAGGCGCCCGACCTCCTCTACTCGGAGGCCGAGGAGGACCTGCGCGCCGCCGTCCGCTCCCTGCTCGCGGACCGGGCCGACGCGCCGTCGGTGATCGCCCGCACCGAGTCCGACACGCCGTACGACCCGCGGCTCTGGACGGCGCTCGCCACCGGCATCGGCGCCGCCGGGCTCCTCGTGCCCGAGGAACTGGGCGGCCAGGGCGCCACCCACCGCGAGGCCGCAGTCGTCCTGGAGGAGCTGGGCCGCAGCGTCGCGCCCGCGCCGTACCTGACCAGCTCCGTCGTCGCCACCGAGACCCTGCTGGCGCTCGGCGCGCAGGACGGGCCGGTGGCCGGACTCCTCGCCCAACTCGCCGAGGGCCGCAAGGTCGCGGTGCTCGCCGTCCCGTTCTCCGCCGCGTCCGCGGGCACCCCGGCCGCGACCGGCTCCCTCGACGCGACGCTCGGCCCGATCGCCGACGCGGCCGCCGCCGACGTGCTGCTGGTCCCCACGGCCGACGGCCTGCACGCCGTCGCCACGGACGCGCCCGGCGTACGCGTCGAGCCGCTCGTCCCGCTCGACCTCACCCGCCCGCTCGCCACCGTCGCACTCACCGGCGCCACCGGAACCCGGCTCGCGGACGCCGGGGCCTCGGCACGCGCCGTGGACCGGGGGCTGCTGGCAGGGGCCGGGCTGCTCGCGTCGGAGCAGCTGGGACTTGCCGAGTGGTGCCTGACCGAAACAGTGCGACACACCCGGGAGCGCCACCAGTTCAACCGGCCGGTCGGCTCCTTCCAGTCGCTCAAGCACCGCATGGCGCAGCTCTGGCTGGAGGTCGTCTCGGCTCGGGCCGCGGCGCGAAACGCCGCCGACGCCCTGGCGACGGGCAGCCCCGACACGCCGTTGGCCGTGGCCGTCGCCCAGGCGTACTGCTCGAAGGTCGCCGTCCACGCGGCCGAGGAGTGCGTCCAGCTGCACGGCGGGATCGGGATGACCTGGGAGCACCCGGCACACCTCTACCTGAAGCGGGCCAAGGCCGACGCGACCGCGTACGGCACGGCGGGACGCCACCGGGAGACGGTCGCGGCACTCATGGAGCTGCCGGCACCGTAACGGGCCTTGGGTACGCGGGAGCGGGGGGTGCGCGAGGCCGCACCCCCCGCTCCCGGGCGGACCGCCCCTTCCCCGCTCCGGGCAGGGCGACTCAAGCCCTACCCGTTTGGCGGACACGCCAGTGCGCGGGGCCGCTCCCCGGCTGGGCCACACTTGCGCCGAATGCCGCAAATCGGGTGCGGCGGAGGAGGTTGGCCATGGCTATTTCGATCTCGGTGGTTCTGCTTCTGCTGATTCTCGCGGTGCTCTTCCTCCGCAACGGCGGACTGAAGATCTCGCACGCGCTGGTCTGCGGGCTGCTCGGCTTCTTCCTGGCGGGCACGAGCATGGCGCCCACCATCCAGGACGGCATCATGGCCACCGCCGACGTGGTCAGCAGCATCAGGCCCTGACCGCTCGCGCGCACCATCGCCCGGCGGCCGGGCCCGTACCCGTACGGGCCCGGCTACTCGGCGGTGGCTTCGTCCGCGGCCTGCTCGGGGGTGGTCCGCAGCGCGGGAACCGTCGCCGCCGACCCCTCCCGCACCGCCTCCACGGCGGCCGCGTGCAGGGCGCGGCTCGCTTCCTCCGACGGACAGGGCACGGGACTGCCCGCCATGGTGA
The DNA here is from genome assembly GCF_030719295.1 of Streptomyces sp. Mut1. Taxonomy (NCBI): domain Bacteria; kingdom Bacillati; phylum Actinomycetota; class Actinomycetes; order Kitasatosporales; family Streptomycetaceae; genus Streptomyces; species Streptomyces castrisilvae. Next base: position 7,486,578 of record NZ_CP120997.1, read on the forward strand.
ACCAGTCGGCCGCGTCGGTGTACTGCACGGTTATCTGCGCCGTGCCCTCGGCCCATGTCGTGTGAATCGTCAGGTCTCCGGACAGCGGCCCCACCTCCTCGGTGAGCACGCCGCCGTGCCCCGAATAGACTCCGCGTGTTGTCCAGGACGCCCAGGTCATGTATCCAGGCTCGCACCAAAGCGCCCGGATCGCGACCCGCGTGAACGGGGAATCCCCGGCCGTCCGCCGACGCCGGCCACAGCGCGATGAGAGGCTCCGGACCGGGCCGATGAGCAGGTCGGGGGCCGGATGGCGGTCGAACGGGTGACACAGGCCGCTCATCCCACATGCCGGAGCCGCGAGGCGGTTAGGCATGCGGGCATGACCAATGATCCCCACCCCAAGAACACCGGATTCCTCCGCGCCCACCGCCTCCGCGCGGCCGGCGCCGCCTGCGTCCTGCTCACCGCGGGCCTCCTGACCGGCTGCGGCCAGGACAGCGGCAGCTCCTCCACGGCCGCCGAGACCTCCGAGGCGGCCCGCGCCGTCCCCGAGGCCACGGGCAGCCCGTCACCCAGCGCGAGCAAGAGCGCCTCGCCCGCGCAGATGACCGAGGACCAGAAGGAACGCAAGGAGCTGATCTCGGCCACCAAGGTCACCTACGACAAGGCCATCACCACGGCCGAGGGCGCCGTCAAGGACAGCAAGCTCACCGAGCTGGAACTCAAGGGCCCGGGAGACGCGGACGACGACATGTCGGCCAGCCCCTCGCCGACGGGAAGCCCTTCGCCGACGGGCAGCGCCACGCCCGGCGCCGCTCCGCAGTGGGTCGCCGCCGTCGTCGCGACGGACGGGACGAAGCACACCGTCCGCATCGACGCCGTCTCCGGCAAGGTCGTCAAGAACTCCGAGGACACCGATCAGGACGCCGAGGACAAGAGCAAGGCGGCCAAGCGGATCGCCAACGCCAAGCAGACGCCCCAGCAGGCCGCGAAGGCCGCCACGGACAAGAAGAAGGGCACGGTGACGTCCCTCGACCTGGACGAGAACGACAGCGACGCTCTCGTCTGGAAGGTCGACGTCGTCGCCAAGGACTGGAACAAGACCACCTTCGACATCGACGCGGACAACGGCTCCATCACGCATGAGGAGACCGACCGCGACTGACGCGGAGCACGGATGCTGTGCCCCCGGCCCGCAGGGACCGGGGGCCTCACCTATTCCCCGGGCGTGACATCCGGGTCGGTCAGCCCCTTCATCAGCTCGGCGACGAGCTGCCGGTCCCGCAGCTCGTCGGTGTACGGGCCCGGAGCGGCGGTCTCCTCCCAGGGCACGAACCGTCGCGTGCTGCGGGGCGCCCTGAGCTGTTCCGTCAGCTCCCGGACGGCGGCGATGTCCTCGTCGGCCTCATCGGCCCCGTCCCCGGTGCCGCCCTCGTAGCCCTGCTCGAACAGGAACTCCAGCAGCTGGTCCAGCACATACACCCGGCCGCTGTCGACACCGGAGCGGTCCTGCCCGGCGAGCCTGTGAACCTCGCGCAGCGCACACTCCACCAGGGAGTCCAGCAGAGACCCCCCGAGCGAGCCCAGGGGAATCTCCTCGAGCTCCTGGTAGAGACCGATGGCCCCGTACCAGTCGTCGGCCTCCAGCCGCTCCGCCAGATCGAGCCGGATCCCCTGTGCCACTTCCCCGGCGAGACGTTCCGCGTCCTCCTGCGGAATCAGCCGGCTGTGATCCACGGCGCGCACCAGCGCCACGAGGTGCTCGACATGCTCACCGTGCCAGGGGCCGATGCCCGCCTCCTTCGCCACATACGACGCCAGCGGGGCCGAGTCCAGGAGCTCGGCCACCTCCAGGACCCACTGGAGATGGGACGCCTCGCTCTCTTCCCCGGGGGAGGGGGACCACTCCACGAACTCCGCCGTCTCCTCCACCGCGGCCGCCGTCCGATCGGCTTCGGCCCGGAGCTGCGCCAGGATGCCGGCTCCGTCCGGCAATCCGGCCGCCTCGGTCAGGCTGTGGATCTGCACCGGATCGACCAGCGCGCCGAGGAGTTCGCGCATCCGCGCCCGGCCGTCGCCGAGGTGGAACCGGAGGTAGTCCGCGATGGACGGGTTGTGGAAGGACACCCCGTGTTCGTCGACCGCGATCATCGTGCCGTCCAGTACCTGCAGCGCCCTGCGGAAGGTCCGGGCATCCGCCTCCAGGTCCATTTCCCTGCGGTACCACGTCCAGGACTCCTGGAGGGTGTCCGTTGCCACCGTACGGAAGGTGAAGAGGACTTCGAGCAGATGAACGGCCTCGTCCGTGAGGTCGTTCTCGACGATCCGCTCCCAGACGCGCCGGGGGTCGTCCAGGTTCTTCAGCACCGCGGCCGCGACATCCTGCTCCCTGACCGGGGCGAGCCGCAGGGTCTCCTCGATCAGCCGCGGACTGAAGTTGCGGTGCTGGACGATCGGCTGCCACACGGCCGGGTCGACGAAGGGGTGTTTCCGCTCGGCGGGCAGCCGGGCCCGGTGGACGTGGTTGTAGAGGATCCGGCCCCTGACGCCGAGGCCCAGGTCGGTGAGGTGGACGACGCTGGTCGCCTCGGACACGTCCGGGGAACCCAGCCGTTCGTGCTTCAGGAGCGCGTGTTCCCGGATGTAGTCACGGGTCGTCATCACCAGGGCCTTGTCCGGGGCTTCCCGGATCGCGCGGATGATGTCGATGAGGCGGGCGTCCTCGTTCTTGTTGAGCTGGGACTCCAGCGTCGTCCGGCCGAGGAAGTCGTCGTACAGAAAGAGCTGGGGCGTGCCCTCGCGCCACAGCGTGGTGATCTCCTCGGCGTCCTGGGAGATCTCGTGCACCTCGTACCCGTCGCCCATGAGCCAGGCCGCGAGCATCAGGGCCACCGTCGTCTTGCCCACGCCCGGAATCCCGGAGATGACACACACTCGCTGCACGTCGAGGATCGCCCGCGCCCGCTCGAAACCCTCGTGCGGTACGAAGGTCTCCGCCGCGCGCGGAATCCGCTTGGCCAGCCAGGAGGAGCGCACGTACTTCTCCTGGTTCAGCACCGTCTGCAGTACGGCGGTGCTGCTCAGCCAGAGACGGAAGTGGCGCCGGACCAGCGCCGGCCTGTTCCGCAGTTCCGCGACGATGTCGTCCAGCCCGTAGAGGTCGCCGGTGGTGCGTACATACGGAGTGAAGGCGTCCCGGATCTTCTCCTTGCCGTCCACGGTCAGACCCACGCTCGTGGCGATGAGATACCGGTCCGGCTTCAGCGCGACGACCTTGCGCAGCTCGTCCTTGACCAGACGCGTCGTCAGCGTCGCCTGGGTGCCCCTGAGCCAGTGCTTGCACTGGACGACGGTGGTGGTGCCGTCCGCGGCGGTGTGCCGCAGATCGATGCCCCGGTCCCGGCCGCGCGGGAACAGCTCCAGCGGAACGCCGAGGATCTCGCCGAACAGGTCGCGGCAGACGACCTCGAAGTCGTGGTCCGTCAGACGCCCCAAGTCAAAAGAGTCCATGCCGCCTTCGCCCGATCGCAGTAGTGCCGCCGGGGCCCCATTCTTCACCCGCCGGGTCCCGGCGACACACCTCTGCCCGCCTCAGACGGACCGCACGGGCTCCTGCCGGCCCTCTTCCTCTTCCTCCGCCGGCTCCCGGCCCTCGGGCGACGCGAACTGGGTGCGGTACAACTCCTCGTAGCGGCCGCCCGCCGCCAGCAGCTCGGTGTGTGTCCCGCGTTCGATGACCCGGCCCTCCTCCACGACCAGGATCAGATCGGCGGCCCGCACCGTCGAGAGCCGGTGGGCGATCACCACGGCGGTGCGCCCCTCCAGCGCCTCGGCCAGGGCCTCCTGCACGACCGCCTCGGACGTGGAGTCCAGGTGCGCGGTCGCCTCGTCCAGGATGACCACGCGCTGTTGGGCCAGCAGCAGCCGGGCGATGGTCAGCCGCTGGCGCTCACCGCCGGAGAGCCGGTAGCCGCGTTCGCCGACGACCGTGTCGAGCCCGTCGGGCAGCGAGGCCACCAGCCCGTCGAGACGGGAGCGCCGCAGCGCGTCCCAGATCTCGTCCTCGGTCGCGCCCGGCCTCGCCAGCAGCAGGTTGGCGCGCACCGATTCATGGAAGAGGTGCCCGTCCTGGGTGACCATGCCGAGGGTCTCGCGGATCGACTCGGCGGTCAGATCGCGTACGTCCACACCACTGAGCCGCACCGCTCCCTCGTCGGTGTCGTACAGCCGGGGCAGCAACTGGGCGATCGTGGACTTGCCGGCGCCCGACGAGCCGACCAGGGCGACCATCCGGCCGGGCTCGGCCCGGAAGGAGACATCGTGCAGCACCCGCGTACCGCCCCGGGAGTCCAGCGTCGCGACCTCCTCCAGCGAGGCGAGCGAGACCTTGTCGGCGGACGGATAGCCGAAGGAGACACCGTCGAACTCCACGGACACCGGCCCCTCGGGCACCCTGCGGGCCTCCGGCTTCTCGGCGATCAGCGGCTTCAGATCCAGGATCTCGAAGACCCGCTCGAAGCTCACCAGCGCGCTCATCACCTCGACCCGCGCACCGGCCAGCGCCGTCAGCGGGGCGTAGAGCCGGGTCAGCAGCAGTGCCAGCGTCACGACCGCGCCCGGCTCCAGGCTGCCGCGCAGCGCGTAGTACCCGCCCAGCCCGTAGACGAGTGCCAGCGCCAGCGCGGAGACCAGGGTCAGCGCCGTGATGAACGTGGACTGCGCCATCGCCGTACGGATGCCGATGTCCCGTACCCGGCCGGCGCGGGCGGCGAACTCGGCGGACTCGTCCGCGGGCCGACCGAAGAGCTTCACCAGGGTCGCGCCCGGAGCCGAGAAGCGCTCGGTCATCTGCGTGCCCATCGCCGCGTTGTGCGCGGCCGCCTCGCGCTGCATGCGGGCCATCCGGGAACCCATCCGCCGCGCCGGGACGACGAACACCGGCAGCAGGACGAGCGCGAGCAGCGTGATCTGCCAGGAGATGGTCAGCATCACCGCGAGCGTCAGCACCAGCGTCACCAGATTGGAGACCACCCCCGAAAGGGTGTTGCTGAACGCCCGCTGCGCCCCGATCACATCGTTGTTGAGCCGGCTCACCAGCGCCCCGGTCCGGGTCCGCGTGAAGAAGGCGACCGGCATCCGCTGGACGTGGTCGAAGACCGCCGTGCGCAGATCCAGGATCAGGCCCTCGCCGAGCGTCGCCGACAGCAGGCGGGTCAGCAGGCCGAGCCCCGCCTCGGCCACGGCGATCACGGCGATCAGCAGGGCGAGACGGACCACCGTCCCGCTCTCCTTGCCCTGCACGATCGCGTCGACCACCCGGCCCGCAAGCAGCGGCGTCGCCACGGCCAGCAGCGCGGTGACCACGCTGAGCAGCAGGAAGCGGTAGAGCGCACGGCGGCGGGGCCGGGCGAAGGACGCGATCCGGCGCACGGTGGCCCGGGAGAACGGCCTGTGGTCCGCTTGCGCGTTCATCGCGCTGTGCAGCGACGACCAGGCGGTGACTTCCATACTCATGCGGTGCCTCCGGGGCAGGGCGGGTCGGGTCGGCCCAGGGCCGGCCGGACGGCGGACCCGGGGCACAGGAAGAACGCTAAAAGCTCAATCGAACTTGAGGTCAACTCTTCCGGTGCCCGGTGCGGAGCATGGCACGGACCTGCGTAGAATCGGCCCCTGTTTCCGGCCGGACCACGGCAGACACGACCGATTGAGGCAGTTCGACGTGAGTTTCACAGACAGTTCCGAAGCACCGATCTACGCCGGTCTCGTGGAGGAACACGGGGATGTGCCGGCCGAGGTGCGGCGGGTGGCTGAGGAGACCATGCGCGAGGCCGACCGGGCCATCGACTTCAGTGATGTACGCAGGTCAGCGGCTTACCGGTAGCCCCTGAACCCTTCCCGTTCAGCCCCGACCGAGCCCTGTCGATCCGGCGTTTCACCCGCCTGCGGCCCGTGAGGACGGGCCACCCCCGGCTCCCGCCGGCCGCCCCGTACGGCACACCTCCGGGGCGGCCGGCCGACGATGTCTCGTACTGCGGACCCGGCTCTCCCGTCGGAGCATGGAACGAACAGTCGGCGACGACATCGGGACGAAGGGAAGCCGGATGGGTGGTGAAAGGCATGAGCCACCGACCGACGCGTTCGAGGCCGAGCTGCGCCAGATCGAGGCGCTGAACCGGATGGAGGCGTCCGGCTCCGGCCCGGCGCGTCTTCCGGGACCGGACGACGTGGCCAGGGCCGACGGTACGCCGGAGGAGGGCAGGCGCCGCGACTCCCTGCTGCTCTCGGCCGGGCACGCGGTGGCCGAGGCCGACACCCTGGACGAGGCGCTGCGGCTGGCGGCCGGACTGTACGCCCCCGACTTCCCGCTGGACGGACAGTGCGTGTTCGGCGTCGCCGACGGGAACCTGACCGCCCTCGGGCAGTACGGATTCCGCCCCGGAGGGCCGGGCCGGGGCTTCCGCATGCCGATGACCACCGGCTACCCGGCGGCCGAGGTGGCCAGGACCGGGCGCGCCGTCTTCCTCGGCTCCACCGACGAGTACCGCCGCCGCTTCCCCGCGACCTGGCACCTGTCCTCCCGCAAGAGCCGCGAGGCATGGGCGTTCCTGCCGCTCGTCACCGCCGGCCGCGTCGTCGGGGTCTGGCTGGCCGCCTTCCGCTCGCCGCTGACCTTCACCGCCGGCGAGCGCTCGCTGCTGACCGTGACCGGACGCATGATCGCCCAGGTCCTCGAACGCGCCCGCGCCACCCGGGCCGAGCTCGAACTCTCCCGCGGTCTGCGCCGCAGCATGCACACCGCGGGCGCCGCCCCGACCGGACTGAGCGTCGCCACCCGCTACGTGCCGACCGGCGGCGGCCTCATGGTCGGCGGCGACTGGTACGACAGCATCGACCTGCCGAACGGCCGGATGGCCGTCGTCATCGGCGACGTCCAGGGGCACGATGTGCACGCCGCCGGGCTGATGGCCCAGCTCAGGACCGCCGTCCACGCGTACGCCGCCGAGGGGCACGGCCCCGACGCGGTGCTGGCCCGTGCCTCGCGCTTCCTGACCACCCTGGACGAGGACCGCTTCGCGACCTGCCTCTACATCGAGGCCGACCCCTCCACCGGAAACCTGCACATCGCGCGGGCCGGCCACCCGCACCCCGTCCTGCGCATGCCCGACGGCACCTGTGTGCTCAAACACGTCAGCGGCGGGCTGCCACTCGGACTCATGCCCGGCGAGGAGGACTACCCCGTCGACACCGTGCGCCTGCACGAGGGCGAGATCCTCATGCTGTGCACGGACGGGTTCATCGAGAACGGTGGCCATGACATGTACACCGGCTGGGTGCGGGTCCGCGACGCGTTCGCACCCGGTCCCGTCGACGACCTGGAGGCGATGGCCGACCGGCTCATGGCCGCCGTGCTCAGCCCCGGGCCCGGCGGCCGGGAGGGCGCGGCCGCGCGGGACGGCGACGACATCGCCCTCCTGCTGCTGCGGCGCGACGCCGGACACGTACGCGCCGAGGTCAGCCAGCGCCGGCTGATGCTCACCGTGGGCCAGGACCAGGGCGAGGGGCTGGCCGAGGCGCGGGCCGAACTGAAGGCGCTGCTGCACGACTGGGCGCGGCCGGACCAGGTGGACACCGCCGTGCTCCTGGCGACCGAACTTCTCGGCAACGTCCTCGTGCACACCGACCAGGACGGCGCCCTCAACGCCACCGTCACCGGGGAGACGGGCACACGCAGGCTGCTTGTCGAGGTCATGGACCGCGGCGACGAACTGCCCCACCAGCGCACCCCCGGCGAACTCGCCTCCTCGGGGCGCGGACTGCTGCTCCTGGACATCCTCGCCCACCAGTGGGGCGTACGGCCCGAACCCGAGGGCAAGACCGCCTGGTTCGCACTCATGGAGGCGGCACCGGCCGACACCGGGGACACCGCCCTCGCCTGAGTCCGACGCACACCTCCGCGCGGCCGAACGCCCCTGCTCCGGGCGGCCCCGCCGTGGGCGGCGAGCACGGCCGACGCGATCCTCCCCGGGTTCCGGGACCGCTCATCGCACCAGGGCGTTCTGCCGCAACCGCGCCAGGCCCGGGGCACCGGTTTCACCGCCGACGTGACGGTGAAGAACACCGGGCCGACGCCGCTCGACGGCCGGCAACTGGGATTCGACTTCCAGGGAGGCGAGAGCGTCACCAACGCCTGGAACGCGACCGCCGCGCAGGCCGGCACCCGGGTCACCGTGACGGGCGCCGCGCACAACGCGTCCGTCGCGGCGGGCGGCAGCGTCTCATTCGGGCTCCAGGCGAACGGCGCCCCGGCGGCGGACCCGGCCGCCTTCACCCTCAACGGGAAGGGGTGCGGCTGACGGGGACGTCAGGCCCGGGTCGGTGCCCGGAGCGCGGCGTACGTACCGGCGGCCGCCGCCAGCAGGATCACGCAGCCGGTGAAGACCAGACCGGCGTCGCGCAGACCCAGCCAGGTGGCCAGCGCGCCCACCCCCACCACGGGCACGGAGATCCCGGCGTACGCGACGACGAAGAACGCCGAGATGGTGCCGCCCCGGTGCTCGGCCGGGGCGGCCTCACTGACCAGGGTGAGCGCGGCCCGGAAGGCGAGTCCCTGCCCGATCCCCCCGCAGACGGCGCCCAGGACGAGCAGGACCAGCGACTTCGCCAGCAACGACGAGGCGACCAGCAGGAGCCCGACGATCAGCACGGCGCAGCCCAGCGGGAGCGCGCGCCGGGCGCCGATCCCCGGAGCCAGTGACTGGCCGATCGTCGAGGCGCAGAACACGGAGAAGACCACCGCGCCCGTCACCGCCAGGTTGTGCACGCCCAGCGTCCTGGCCGCGAAGCTCGGCGCGACCGCCGTGAACAGGCCGAGCAGCGCGAACCCCGCGAAGGCGGCCAGCGCGGCCGGCACGAACACGCCCTTCACCTCCGCGGGCACCCTGACACCCTGAGGTTCCAGCCGGGGCCACCGCTTCGGCTCCGCGACCGTCTCCGTCAGCCGCCAGATGATGACGCAGGCCAGCGCGACCAGGCCCAGATGGACCCAGAACGGCAGGCTCAGCGGCCACGGCGTGTACTCGGCCAGCAGCCCGGCCAGCAACGGCCCGCAGCCCAGCCCGCCCATGTTCGCGGCCGTGGCCGCGAAACCCGCGCGCCCCTTCTGCCCCGGGCCCGCCAGCTCGATGACCGCAGCCGTGGCCGCGCCGCTCAGCAGCCCGGCCGCGCCGCCCGACAGCACCCGGCCGGCGAAGAGCAGTGGCAGTCCGCTCTCCAGGAGGAAGCAGCCCGCGCTCGCGGCGGACAGCGCCATGGCGGCCAGCAGTACGGGCCGGCGCCCCACCTTGTCCGAGTAGTTGCCCGCCACCAGGAGGACCGAGATGACCGCGACCGCGTACACGGCGAAGACCACGGTCACCATCAGCTCGGAGAAGCCGATCTCCTTCTGGTAGAGCCCGTACAGCGGGGTCGGCAGCGTGGTGCCGGCCATGCCGATGGCGAAGACGACGGCCGCGGCCAAGTAGCCCGCCCGGTGTCCGCCCGTCCGTTCCGCATCCTCGCGCACGCTCACGCACGCCACTCTATGCAGCGCCGGCCCCCGGGTCCCGGCGGGCGGCGCCCGGCGAAGTGACGTACCGCCATACGGGCAGGTGCGCGGCGCGGGGGCCGGCCTCCGACAATGGCGGGGGCCGCCGCCCGTCGCGGCCCGAAGGAGAGAGCACCATGAGGATCGTCGACGCCAAGGTCGTCGTCACCAGCCCCGGCCGCAACTTCGTGACGCTGAAACTGACGACGGACGAAGGGCTCACCGGTCTCGGCGACGCCACGCTCAACGGCCGGGAACTCGCCGTCGTCAGCTACCTCACCGACCATGTGGCGCCCCTGCTCACCGGCCTGGACCCGCACCGCGTCGAGGACACCTGGCAGTACCTCTACCGGGGCGCCTACTGGCGGCGCGGCCCCGTCACGATGGCCGCCATCGCCGCCGTCGACGTCGCGCTGTGGGACATCAAGGCGAAGGCCGCCGGGCTGCCGCTCTACCAGCTGCTCGGCGGCGCCTCCCGTGACCGCGTCACCACCTACGGCCACGCCAACGGCCGCGACATCCCCGAACTCCTCGACTCCGTGCGCGCCCGGCTGGCCGAGGGCTACCCGGCCGTCCGCATCCAGACGGGCATCCCCGGCCTCAGGGCCGTCTACGGGGTGCACGCCACCGACGACCACGGTGCGCCCGTCCTCCACCAGCGGGCCCGTCCCCTGGTCGAGGACTGGGACACGGACGCCTATCTGCGGCACACACCGGCCGTGTTCGAGGCGGTCCGCGCCGAGTTCGGCGCCGGGCTCCCGCTGCTGCACGACGCGCACCACCGGCTCACGCCCGTCCAGGCGGCCCGGCTCGGCAAGGACCTGGAGCCGTACCGCCCCTTCTGGCTGGAGGACTGCACACCCGCCGAGAACCAGGAGGCGCTTCGGCTGGTGCGCAGGCACACGACCACGCCTCTCGCGATCGGCGAGGTCTTCAACACCGTGTACGACTACCGGACGCTGATCACCGAGCAGCTGATCGACTACGTGCGCAGCGCGGTCACCCACTTCGGCGGCGTCACCCCGCTGCGCAAGCTCTTCGACTTCGCCGCGCAGTACCAGATCCGGAGCGCGGTGCACGGGCCGGAGGACATCTCACCGGTCGGGATGGCCGCGGCCGTCCATCTCGATCTCGCCGTCCACAACTTCGGCATCCAGGAGTACTCCGGCCACAATCCCCTCACCGAGGAGGTGTTCCGGCACGCGTACACCTTCACCGACGGCCACCTGCATCCCGGCGAGGCACCCGGAATCGGTGTCGAACTGGACGAGGAACTGGCGGCGGCGCACCCGTACGAGCAGAGCTACCTGCCCGTCAACCGGCTCCGGGACGGCACCGTCCACGACTGGTGACCGGCCGTGCGCGGCCACCGGGACGGTCATCGCCCCGGCGGCCCCGCCCGGCCGCTGTCACGGGAACGCCGGCTGGAGGCCCGCGTACGTCCCGTGCCGGCCGAGCAGCTCCTCGTGCGTACCCATCTCCGCGATCCGGCCGCCGTCCATCACCACGATGCGGTCGGCGCCCTGGATGGTGGAGAGCCGGTGGGCGACGACGAAGACGGTCCGGCCGTGCACGAGGCGCGACAGCGCCTCCTGCACGAGCGCCTCGGACCGGTTGTCCAGGGCGGAGGTCGCCTCGTCGAGCACCAGGACCCTGGGGTCGCGGATCAGGGCCCTGGCGATGGCGAGGCGCTGCTTCTGACCACCCGACAGACGTGCTCCGCGCTCGCCGACCACCGTGTCCAGGCCGTGCGGCAGACGGCGGACGAACTCCATCGCGTTGGCGTCCTCCAGGGCGGCCAGCAGGGTCGCCTCGTCGGTGTCCCCGAGACCGTACGTCACGTTCTCGCGGATGCTGCCCTCGAAGAGGATCGACTCCTGCGGCACCACCGAGAGGAACCGCCGGTAGCTGCGCAGGTCGAGCCCGGCCATGTCGGCTCCGTCCAGCATGATCCGGCCCGAGGTCGGACGGATGAAGCCGATGAGGAGGTTGAGGACGGTCGACTTGCCCGCCCCCGACGCGCCCACCAGCGCGATGGTCTCGCCCGGCCGCGCCGAGAGCGTGAACCCGTCCACGGCGGGCTCCGCGTCGTCGTACGCGAATCCGGCGTCCTCGAAGTCGATCCGGCCGGTGACGTGCTCCACCTGCGCCTTTCCCGCGTTGTGCTCCAGGTCGGGCGCCTGGAGGACCTCACCGGCCGAACGCACCGACTCCAGCCCCTTGGTGAGGATGGGGGCGAGCCCGAGCAGGGTGGTCACCGAGCCGGTCAGGACGGTGAAGAAGGCGCTCAGCATGACCACATCACCGGCGGTGACGGGCATCCAGCCGTGGTACGCGACCAGGGCGGACCCCGTCAGGCACAGCACACCGAGCGTGTTGAGGAGGACCCAGGCCAGGGAACCGAAGCGGCCGTTGAGCATGTCCAGGCGCAGTCCGGCGGCGAACACCTGCCGCAGCGAGCCGTCCACCCGCCCCAGAGCGGTGCGCTCCAGGCCGTGGGCGCGGGTGATGGGGATGAGGGTGGTCATCTCGCCGACGCGGGAGGAGAGCTGCTCGACCTCGCGGCGGAAGGACTCGTTGTGGCTGCGCAGCCGGGCCCGCAGCTTCATCACGAGGAACCCCGCGGCGGGGACGACGACCAGGAAGACGGGCAGGAACGAGGGGACCCGGAAGCCGATGACGACGAGCCCGCCGACCAGGGTCACGACGGCGCCGAGGCCCATGTCGGCGCTCTGCTGCATCATCTGCTCCACCGCCTCGACGTCCCGGACCACCTTGGCCTGCAACACGCTGGAACTGACCCGGGCGTGGTAGCCGACGGACAGCTGCTGCATGCGGCGGCACAGTGCCGAGCGCAGGGTGATGCCCATGCGGCGGACGCTGCCGCCCAGGCATCGCACATACCACTGGTGGAGCGGATAGTTGAGGACGAGGATGAACAGGAGGAGCCCGGTGGCCTTCCACAGGCCGGATTCCGGACCGTGCTGGACCACCACGTCCAGGACGGTCGCGGTGATCAGCGGCAGCAGCCATATGGGGCTGTGCTTCACGGTGAAGAGGACGACGGCGAGCGCGAGCCGCCCGCGGTCGGGGCGGAAGAGGAGTGCGAGGGTGCGCACCGGGTGCTCGCCGCGGTAGCGGTGGTCGAGATGGTCGAAGGGCGCCAGGGATTCGGCGGAGGGTGGAGAGACCGCTTTCTGCATGGTGACCATCCCACCCCGCGGCCGGCGCCCGGGGCAACTGTGTTCCAGGGAGGGGACACGTGTCCGTGCGGCGGCCCGGGAGTGGTCAGCGCCCGGGGAGTTCGCGGGGCCGCGGTTCGGGTGCGGGTTCCCTCCGGGCGGGGCGGCCGAGCGAGGCGACGGCGCTGGTGACGAGGCCGGCGAGCAGCCCCCAGAAGGCGGAGCCGATGCCCAGCAGGGACACGCCCGAGGCGGTGGCCAGGAAGGTGACGACGGCGGCCTCGCGTGACGCCTTGTCGGCCAGGGCGGATGCCAGCGAGGACTCGATCGTGGCGAGCAGGCCGATCCCCGCGATCGCCAGGACGAGTTCCTGCGGCATCGCGGTGAGGAGCGAGGCGACGGTCGCGCCGAGCAGTCCCACGCAGAGGTAGAAGACCCCGGCCCAGACGGCTGCCAGATAGCGCTTGTCACGGTCCGGGTGTGCCTCCTCGCCGGTGCAGATGGCGGCGGTGATGGCGGCGAGGTTGAGCCCGAAGGCCCCGAACGGTGCCAGCACGGCGTTGGCCGCGCCCGTCCACGTCATGAGCGGGGAGACCGGCACGTCGTATCCGGAGCCGCGCAGCACGGCGACGCCGGGGAGGTTCTGCGAGGCCATCGTGACGACGAACAGCGGCGCGCCGACGCTGACGAGCACCTTCCAGTCGAACTCGGGCGCGGTGAAGACCGGTACGGCCGGCGAGAGCCGGACCTGGCCGGGCTGCCAGCCTCCGGTGAACACGGTGGCCACCACCCCCGCGGCGAGCGCCAGCAGCACCGCGTAACGGGGCATCAGCCGGCGGCCCAGCAGGTAGACGACGAACATCGGGAACGCGACGGCGAAGCTGTGGTGCATGGTGCTGAAGAGACCCGTGCCGAACCGCAGCAGTACCCCGGCGAGCAGGGCGGAGGCCAGCGGCACGGGAATGCGGTTCATGACCCGGGCGAACCATCCCGTCACCCCGCTCACCAGGATGAGCAGTCCCGAGAAGATGAACGCGCCGACCGCCTGCGGCATGGAGACCCCGCTCAGGCTGGTCGCCAGCAGCGCCGCCCCCGGCGTCGACCACGCGGTCACGACCGGAGCCCGGTACCGCAGCGAGAGGCCCGCGCAGGTGCAGGCGAGGCCGATGCCGAGGGCGAGCATCCAGGAGGAGATCTCCCGCGCGTCGGCCCCGGCGGCCTTCGCGGCGGTGAACACCAGCGCCGCCGAGCTGGTGACCCCGACCATGACGGCGATGAGCCCCGCGGCCACGGCGGATGGGGGTGCGGCCGAACGTATGCGGGTGATCGCGAGCATGAGTGAGCCACTTCCCGGTGCATGCGTTCCGTATATGGAACGTTCTGTTTGTGGAACACTAAAGAGACGGGCCGGTGCCCGTCAACCACGAAAGCGGAGCGGGCGGCGATGGGGCTGAACGAGGACGTCGGACGCAGGCTGCGGGCCCTGCGGCGCGGCATGGACGTGTCGCTGTCGGAACTGGCCAGGCGCTCCGGGGTCGGCAAGGGGACGCTGTCGGAGCTGGAGAGCGGACGGCGCAACCCCACGCTGGAGACGCTGTACGCCCTGACCACCGCCCTCGGCCGCCCGCTCAGCGCGGTCCTGAGCGACCCCGCGCCCCCGGGCATCCGCACGGGGAACGGGCCGGGTGTCTCGGGCAGCGGCGTCACCGCGGTCCTGCTGGAGCGGTACGAGGACGGGGAGGCGGTCACCGATGTGTTCCGCGTGACCATTCACGCCGGCGCGGTCCAGGAGTCCCGGGCCCATGTGCCGGGTACGTCCGAGAGCCTGATGGTGCTGGCCGGCACCGCGGTCGTCGGGCGGCCGGGCGACCTCAGCACGGTCGGGCCCGGAGCCTCGGCGCGGTGGAGCGCCGACGAACCCCATGTCTACGGCGCCCCCGACGGCGATGTGCAGGGCGTTCTCTTCGTGCGCTACCCGGTCACGGGGGAGGGGCGCGGCGGGCGGGGCGCCGGCTGACCGTGCCGTCCCGCCCGCCGGGCGGCGCTCAGCCCGCGCTGAGGAGATTGACCATCCGGATGTAGCGGGTCCAGTCCCAGTGCGGGCCCGGGTCGGTGTGGTCGGTGCCCGGGACCTCGACATGGCCGAGGATGTGCGCGCGGTCCTTGGGGATGCCGTAGCGGTCGCAGACGTCGGCCGTCAGCAGTGCCGACTTCTCGTACAGGGCGTCGGTGAAGTAGGAGGGCTGGTCCACCCACCCCTCGTGCTCGATGCCGATGCTGCGGGTGTTGTAGTCCCAGTTCCCGGCGTGCCAGGCGACGTCCTTCTCCCGCACGCACTGGTCGATGTATCCGTCACCCGAACGCACCAGGTAGTGCGCGGAGACCTGTTTCGCCGGGTTCTGGAAGATCGCCACCGTCTCGGAGAACGTCTCCTGCGTGACATGGATGACGACGTACTGGACGGGGTACGCCGAAGGGCGCGTGGAGACCGTGTAGTTGGATGCCGAAGCGGGCACCCAGTGCGCCGACGGGTAGTCCGTGGCGCCTGTCGTCGCCGCGGTCGCCCGGACGGAAGGGGGAAGCAGTACTCCCGCCGCGGCCACCGCGGCGCCCTGAAGGATTCTTCTGCGGTCCATGCGTACTCCTGTGGGGGGTGGGTGATTCGGGTCCGGCCGGCCCGGCTGCCGGGCACGGGGCCGGCGGCCTGTCCGGTGACCGGAACCCGCTGTCCGATGTGCGGCCGAGCGATGTGCGGGCCCCACCGTACGGGCGCCGCGCGGGTCGCGGAAGACGGCGGGAACACCAAATCCTTTCCACGGAGAGGGTGTTGAGGGGGCGCGCGGATCCGACGCGCGCCCCTCCGGCGGCCCGCGCCCCCTCAGAGGCCACGGGCCTGCGCCCACGCCGCCGCCGGATCGTCGTCGGCCGGACCCGCCGGGAACCACTGCCCGTTCTCCTTGCGGTACGGGTACCAGCGCCCGTCGGGGCCGTAGCGGAGCTGAAGGCCGCCGTCCGCCGAGGTCCAGCGGTTGCGCTCGGCCCGCAGCCGGGGAGCCTCGTCCTCCTCCCACGCCTCGGCGAGCCGCGCCCTGGCCCGGACCAGGACATCGGAGTCCGGCGCCCGGTCCTCGTCGAGCACGGCCAGGGCTGCCGCGCCGCCGTACCGCCAGGCGGCGACCGCTGCTGGCAGCCCGCCGCGCGGGCGCCCCGAGCCGGCCGCCAGCCGCTTCACGATCCACGGCTCGGGGCGTGCCTCGGCGGCCAGCCGCACCGCGTCCTGCCGCACCGTCGGCTCCGCCGCCGGCGGGCGGTGCTCGTGGCCCGGTGCCAGCGCGTCGGCCAGCATCCGGTGAGCCCGCGCCGCGCTGTCCGTCGCCAGCATCTCCAGCGCCGCCGGGTCCACCCCGGGCTCCGGATCGGTCTCCGTGTCCAGCGAGGGCGCCGCGCCCGGCGCGTCGGGAAGCTCCGGAGGGGCAGGCAGCGGGGGCAGGATGCCGGCCTCGGCGTACGCCTGCGCCGCCGGTACGCCGGGCACCTCACGGCCGCCCGCTGCCCGCTGCCCGGGTCCGGCGACGGGGTCCGGCTCCCCGGCCAGGGACGCGATCCGCTCCTGGAGCTCGTCCAGCAGCCGCCGCTCACCGCGCCCCCGCATCAGCAGCAGCACGAAGGGGTCCTGGTCCAGCAGCCGCGCCACCTGGTAGCAGAGGGCCGCGGTGTGCGGGCAGTGGTCCCACGCCTCGCACGAGCACTCGGGGTCGAGGTCACCGATGCCGGGGAGCAGGTCCATCCCGGCCGCCGCCGCGTCCTCGACGAGATGCGGCGGCATCTCCCGGTCGAGCAGCGCCGCGATGTGCCCGGCCCGCTCGACCGCCATGTCCAGGAAGCGGTCCCAGTCCTGCTCGTCCAGCTCCTGGAGCAGTACATCGCTGCGGTACGTGCTCCCGTCCCGCTCGCGGACCACCGCGGTGATCCGGCCGGGCCGCACCGAAACGGCACCGACCAGACCCTCGCGGGCGAACCGGCGCCCTTCCTTGAGCTGCCGTCCGTCCAGGGCGGTGTCCTCCAGCGCCTTGAGCCACGCCCTGCCCCACCAGGAGTCGGCGAAACCGCGGCCGTGTGCCGGGGGCAGGGCGGCGAAGGTGCGCTCCTGACCGGACGGCGCGTCCTCCCGCTCGTCGCCGTCGCCCCCGTCGGCGAAGACGTCCGCCTCGTATCCGTCCCTCATCGAGTCCCCCCTCGGAGTTCCACCAGATCGGCCAGTTCCGCGTCGCTCAGCTCGGTCAGGGCGCTCTCGCCGGAGCCCAGCACCGCGTCCGCCAGCCCCTGCTTGCGGGCGAGCATGTCCGCGATCCGGTCCTCGATCGTGCCCTCGGCGATCAGCCGGTGGACCTGCACCGGCTGCGTCTGCCCGATGCGGTACGCGCGGTCGGTGGCCTGTGCCTCCACCGCCGGATTCCACCAGCGGTCGAAGTGCACCACATGGCCCGCCCGGGTCAGATTGAGCCCCGTTCCCGCCGCC
Organism: Streptomyces sp. Mut1; assembly: GCF_030719295.1. Classification (NCBI taxonomy): domain Bacteria; kingdom Bacillati; phylum Actinomycetota; class Actinomycetes; order Kitasatosporales; family Streptomycetaceae; genus Streptomyces; species Streptomyces castrisilvae. The sequence goes on from NZ_CP120997.1 coordinate 7,503,844, forward strand.
TTCAGCGACAGCAGGAAGACGGGCTCGGCACCCGCCTGGAACCGGTTCACCATCGCCTCCCGCGCGGCGACCGGCGTGCCGCCGTGCAGGAACTGGGTGCCGATCCCACGCGCCGCCAGATGCCGTTCGAGCAGCCGGGCCATCCCGACGTACTGGGTGAACACGAGGACCCCCGCCCCCTCCGCCACGATCGTGTCCAGCAGCTCGTCGAGCAGTTCCAGCTTTCCCGAGCGACCCGCGATGCGCGGCTCCTCCTCCTTGAGGTACTGCGCCGGGTGGTTGCAGATCTGCTTGAGCGAGGTCAGCAGCTTCACCACGAGACCCCGCCTGGCCATGCCGTCGGCCTCGGCGATCGCCGCGAGCGTCTCCCGCACCACCGCCTCGTACAGCCCCGCCTGTTCGGCCGTCAGCGACACCGCCCGGTCCGTCTCGGTCTTCGGCGGCAGCTCCGGGGCGATGCCGGGGTCGGACTTGCGCCGGCGCAGCAGGAACGGGCGCACCAGCGCGCCGAGCCGCTCTGCGGCCGCGGGGTCGCCGCCCTCCACCGCGCGCGCGTACCGGGTGCGGAACGTGCCGAGCCGCCCCAGCAGCCCGGGGGTCGTCCAGTCGAGGATCGCCCACAGCTCGGACAGGTTGTTCTCCACCGGGGTGCCGGTCAGCGCCACGCGCGCCTTCGCGCCGATGGTGCGCAGGGCGCGGGCCGTCGCCGAGTACGGGTTCTTCACGTGCTGCGCCTCGTCCGCGACGACCATGCCCCACTCCGCGGCGGCGAGCTTCGGGGCGTCCAGCCGCATCGTCCCGTACGTGGTGAGGACGAACCCCGAACCCGCCAGGTCGTCCAGGCCGCGGGCAGCGCCGTGGAAGCGGCGTACCGGGGTGCCCGGGGCGAACCTCTCGATCTCCCGCTGCCAGTTGCCCATCAGCGAGGTCGGGCAGACCACGAGGGTGGGCCCGGCGGCCCCGTCCAGGTTCTGGCGGTGCAGATGCAGGGCGATCAGGGTGATGGTCTTGCCGAGCCCCATGTCGTCGGCGAGACACCCGCCGAGTCCGAGCGAGGTCATGGTGTGCAGCCAGTTCAGGCCGCGGAGCTGGTAGTCCCGCAGCGTCGCGGTGAGCGCGGCCGGCTGACCGACCGCCGGCTCCCCGCCGCCGTCCTGTTGCGACGCGGGGTCGGCGACCCGCTCGCGCAGCCGCTCCAGCCAGCCGGTCGCCCGGACCTCGACCCGGCGGCCGTCGACCTCGGTGGAACCCGTCAGGACCGCGCCGAGCGCGTCGATCGGGGTCACCTTGCGGTCCTGGGCCTCCCGGGCGCGGCGCGCCTCGTCGGGGTCGATCAGCACCCACTGGTCGCGCAGCCGCACCAGCGGACGGCCCGCCTCGGCCAGCCGGTCGAGCTCCTCGCGGCTGAGCTTCTGGTCCCCGAGCGCGAACCACCAGTCGAAGGCCAGCAGGGCGTCGGAGGACAGCAGCGGCACGGCATCCGACGCGGAACGCGACTGCTTCCCGGGCACGTCGCCGTCCTCGCCGTCCGGTCCGATCACCGCGCGGGCCGTGAGCTTGCGCGCGGTCAGCTCCCGGGGCCAGTGCACCTGCACGCCCGTCGCGGCCAGCGCCCGTGAGGCGGGCCCCAGCAGTTCGGTGATCTCCTCGTCGGCCGGCTCCACCGCATCGGGCACGGCCGCCGACAGCAGCGGGGTCAGGGGCGGCCAGGCGCGGGCGGCCCGGCGCAGCATCAGCAGGGCGTCCATCCGGACGCGCGGGCCGAAGGCCGCCGCCGCCGGGCCGCCGCCGGCCCAGATCTCGGCGGCGTCGGCGACCACGGCCGGATCGCTGACGCTGTGGATCTGCGGAACCACCCGGAACGACGGCCCCGCCGCGGACGCGTCGTCCCGGCCGAGTCCCGACACCTCCACGCGCAGCGACAGCCGGACCCCCGCGTCATGACCGGCCGCGACATCGGCGGCCCACGCGCGATGGCCGGGAACGAGCTGCGGCGCCCGTGCGGTGAACGCGGTACCGCCCGCGGCGAGGGAAGCGGCGGGCGTCCTGGGCAGGCAGTCCGCGACCGCGTCGAGGAACGCCCGCACCAGCCATTCCGGTTCGGGCAGGAGCAGCGGCCGAGCGGTCGTGTCGAGCGGGACCGCGTGGGCCGTGGGCGGCATGGACGCGGCCAGGGTACGGATGCGGGTCTGGTCGTCGGCGGTCAGCGGCCCGGCCCGCCAGGTGTCGTGGTCCGTCGCGCTCAGACCCGGCAGGAGCAGGCCCCGGGCCGCGAACTGGAGGGCCAGCAGCCCCGCCGCGCCCCAGAACGCCATCGACGCGGACGCCTCGGCCGCCGCACGCGCGCGCGTCAGCACGGGGAGCGCGTCGCGCACCGGCAGCAGGCGGGCCGGCACCTCGTACGGGAGGTCGTCGGCACCGGCCACGGTCAGCTCCCCGGCCTCCCCGGGGCCGTCGGGCAGGCCGCTGCCGTCGGGGCGCCAGAAGGCGAAGCGGCCGGTGCGGGAGGGGTCCGAGGGCTGGAAGACCACGGAACAGCCGGTGAGCGCGGAGATCTCGGCGAGCGAAACGGCAGGGAGGCTGTGCACAGCGATGTCAGAGTCCTCAAATTTGACTAGTCGGCTGAAGTCGCCGAGGGTACCCCAACAATGCCGATGAATGGCCCCAGAGGGCTGTGATACACGCCACTCCTGGACCTCGGTGGGGCTACCCGGTGCAGTCGGCCCCCCACCCGGCGAGGGGGCTGGCCCCCGCACACCCCGGGTGGTGGCTCCATGGCTCCCGAACCCCCCTGAACCATACGTTTTATGAGGTCAGAGCGGATTCGAGACCGGAGACAACATGCCCCAGGCCGCCATGGCCGTCGCGGAACGCACCCGCGACAGCGCCGGAACCACCGGAAGTGACTTCGCGCCCCTGCTGCGAACCGTCAAGGGGCAAGGACTCCTCGAACGGCGCACCGGCTGGTACGCGGCAGGCATCACCGTCAATCTCCTCGCCCTCGCCGCCGTGTTCACCGGCATCGCCCTCCTCGGCAACACCTGGTGGGTCCTGCTGCTCACCCTGCCCCTCGCCGTCTTCTGGTCCCGCACCGCGTTCGTCGGACACGACGCGGGACACGCCCAGATAACCGGGAACCGCCGAGCGGGCCGCGCCATCGGCCTGGTCCACGCCAACCTGCTGCTCGGCATGAACGAGGCCTGGTGGAACGACAAGCACGTACGCCATCACGCCAACCCCAACCACATCGACAAGGACCCGGACGTCGGCGTCGGCGCCCTCGTCTGGACCCAGAAGCAGGCCGCCCAGCGCGAGGGCTTCGCCCGCCGGCTCACCCGCAACCAGGCCCGCCTTTTCTTCCCGATGCTGCTCCTCGAAGGCATCGCGCTGAAGATCTCCGGCTTCCAGTACCTGCGCCGGCAGCCTGTACGGGAACGTGCCCTGTCGGCCCTGCTGCTGACCGCGCACCTCGGCCTCTACGCCACCCTGCTGCTCACTGTCATGTCCCCCGGGAAGGCGGTCGTCTTCGCGCTCGTGCACCACGCGCTCTTCGGCCTCCACCTCGGCATGGCCTTCGCCCCGAACCACAAGGGCATGGAGATGCCCGACCCGGACGGGGACCGCTGGGACCACCTGCGGCGCCAGGTCCTCACCTCACGCAACGTGCGCGGCGCGGCCCTCACCGACTGGTTCCTCGGCGGTCTCAACTACCAGATCGAGCACCACCTCTTCCCGAGCCTGCCCCGCCCGCACCTGCGCCTGGCACAACCCCTGGTCAGGGCCCACTGCGAGGCCATCGGCCTGCCGTACGCGGAAACCGGACTCATCGAGTCCTACCGGCAGGCGCTCGCCCACATGCACGAGGTCGGCGCGCCGCTGCGATGACCGCCGCGACGAATACGCGGAAGCCGGAACCGATGGGCACGCACAGGCGTTCTCACATCAGAGGCGGCCACAGGCCGCGAAGGAGGCACTGACGATGTCGAACAGCGCAAAGATCGCCATCGGGGGAGTCGTCGCCGCAGTTGTCCTGATGCCGTTCATCGGTTTCTGGCTGTCCCTGCTGGTGCTCGTCGGAGTCCCCACGCTCGCCTATCTGGCACTGGACCCGTCCCAGCGCCGCAGGCTCCGTAGGATCACGCGCAAGGAGATCGGCCGCTGAGAGCCGGCCACCGAGAAGGGGGATCCCGCCGTGAGCGGCACAGTCACCGTCGTGAGCAGCAACGAGACGTACACCTTCACCAAGCCGAACCGGCAGAGCGTGACGCTGCTGGCCGGCCTCGGGGTGGACGGGGACGTGCACGCCGGGGTGACGGTCAAACACCGCTCCAGGATCGCCCAGGACCCGACGCAGCCCAATCTGCGACAAGTCCACCTGATGCACGAGGAGCTGTTCGACGAGCTGCGCACGGCCGGCTTCGAGGTCGCCCCGGGAGACCTCGGAGAAAACATCACCACCCGCGGCATAGACCTCCTGGGCCTGCCCGTCGGCACCCTGCTGCACCTCGGTGACGAGGCGGTCGTCGAGGTCACCGGGCTGCGCAACCCCTGCCTTCAGATCGACAACTTCCGAAGCGGCCTTCTCAAGCAGGTCGTCGGCAGGGACGAGGAGGGCCATGTGGTCCGCAAGGCCGGGATCATGAGCGTCGTCGCGGTCGGCGGTGTGGTCAGGCCCGGCGACCGGGTCGAGGTCGAGCTTCCCACCGAGCCGCACCGCCCCCTGGAGCGTGTCTGACCGCCGGCGGTCAGGACGGGCGCACGGCCAGCGCGTCCAGGGCCGTGAGGAGCCCCGGCAGTTCCGTGCCGCGCCCCACCGGAAGGATCTCGCCCGGCACCTCGTCCAGCAGCACGAACGCGATGTCGTCGGTCCTCGCCACCATCGACCAGCCGGGGCCGTCGGCCCGTATCATCCGGGCGTCCCCCGGCGCGAAGGAGGAGCGGACCCGGCCGGGCGGCGGCGGCTCGTCGGCATAGGCCCGCGCCTCGGCCAGGGCCCTGCGCACCCCGGGACGTGCGGCGGAAGCGTGCTTGGCGCCGGGGCCCGCCTCGGGGCCGTCCTCGGCCTCCGTGCCCGCGACGGCAGCCGCTCCGCTCCCAGCCCCGGTCTCGGTGCCGGTCCTGTCGGGGTCAGCGCTCGCGCCGCCCTCCGTGCCCGCCGTGCTCTCGCCGCCCGGCGGTGCGAACGCCGTCGCGTCGTCGATCTGGTCGCGCCAGTGCGCCCACTGCGAGGCGATCGCGTCCGCACCCAGACGCCGCTGCGCGGGCCCCCAGACCTCGGTGTCGGGCGGCGACAGCAGCGCGGGATCCTCACCGTCCGCCCCGGGGTCGGGCGCCGGGTCGTGCGGGGCGGGCACCCCGGGGGCGGCGACGGCGATGGCGAGGGGCCAGCCGGGGAGCGCGCAGACCACCGAGCGGTCGTCCGGCGAGAGGTCGTACTCCATGCCGCAGTCCCACGACGCGATCGCCACCGCCACCAGCGACACGTCGTCGATGACGACGGTCCACCGGGCGCCGTCGCCGTCCTGGCCCATCACGAGTCCGTACCCCTCGGCGTACGGCTCCAGCCGCAGCGCCGCGCACGCCGCCGGATAGTCGTCGCCGAGCACGCCGGGGAACTGCGCCGGAGTCAGCAGGACAGCGGTCAGCACATACAGAGCGTCGTTGTCGGCGACTGTGTCGTCCGTCCCGGCCACTGCACCCTCCTCGTCCGTCATGGATTTCCGTCGGCGCACCTTAACCAGTGGGTAACCCCCTAGTCGAGGCCCTGACGAGGCAGGACGATCCCCGGGGCGGCCCCCGCGGCGCGTGCCTCAGCCGTCGGTCAGGCCCAGGAGCTCGCGGGCCACCTTCTGCGGTGATTCGTTCCGCTCGCGGGCGAGCGCGATGAGCGCACGGCAGGCCAGCTCGCTCACGCCGAAGGAGAGCTGCTCCGGCGACACCCAGCCGCTCGCCTCGTCCATCCGCTCCTCGTCGTCCTCGGCCGACGCCGCGACGAAGGTGGCCGCCGCCTCGAAGAGGTTGTGCTGCCGGCGTGCGGGCGCCGGCGGGGCCGCGGCCGAGCGGCCGCCCCTGCGGCCCGGAGCCACGGCTCTGCGCAGGGCGCCGAATATCTCGGTCATGGGGGAACCGCCTTCCGTCAACGCGCGTGCGTCGCGCATACTCACCGTCCTGCCCCCGGACGTACGCTGGAACACTCGACCTGGACAAAGGGGGACGGTGCGGTGAAGCGTTACGACCGGCTGAAGGAGATCCAACGCCTCGATCCGGAACGGGACTTCCTCGAAATCTATCGGATCACCGCGACGTACGAGTTCCCCTGGGACATCACCCGAGCCCTCGAACTCGCCCTGTACCGCACCTATGCCGTCCCCAGCATCGGACGACTGCTCGCCGAGACCGCCGAACTGACGGAACGTTCCCAGAAGCGGTACGACGACACCGCACTGCTCCTGGACACCGTCGTCGAGCACGGCTTCGACAGCGACCCCGGACGTACCGCCCTGCGCCGGATCAACCGGATGCACGCCGCGTACGACATCAGCAACGACGACATGCGCTACGTCCTGTGCACCTTCGTCGTCACGCCGAAACGATGGCTCGACGCCTACGGCTGGCGCCGGCTCTGCGACCACGAGCTGCGGGCGTGTGCCGCGTACTACCGGACCCTGGGCGCGCGCATGGGCATCAAGGACCTGCCGCAGACGTACGCGGACTTCGAGCACACCCTCGACACCTACGAGGACGCCCACTTCGGCTGGGACGAAGGCGCGCGTGCGGTGTCCGACGCCACGCTGGACCTGATGGCCTCCTGGTATCCGCGCCCCCTCGCCCCGCTCGTGCGGGGCGCGAGCCTCGCGCTCCTGGACGACTCGCTGCTGAGGGCCTTCCGCTACGAGCGGCCGGCCCCCGTGGCCCGCGGCCTCACCCGGGGCGCGTTGCGTCTGAGGGCCCGCGCCGTCCGCCTTCTGCCGCCGCGCGGCACGCCGCACTACGCCAGGCAGAACCCGGAGATCAAGGGCTACCCACGAGGCTACGAGGTCGCCGCGCTCGGCACGTTCCCCACCCCGGGCACCGGCGGCTGCCCGGTCCGGGACCTCGCCGCGCCGGAGGCCCGGACAGGCCCCTAGGGCCGGGGCCCCGTACGCCGCAGCCGGCCCAGCTCGTCGTTCATGGCGTGCAGGAACCGCACCACGACGAGCAGCTCGTCCTCGTCGAACTGCTGACGGGCCGCCTCCGTCCCCGCCGCCAGCGGCTGGAAGAAATCGCGGGCGACGCGCTTCGCCGGGGCGGCGTAGTGAAGATGCACCACCCGCCGGTCGCCGCTGTCGCGTACCCGCCTGATGTGCCCCGCACGCTCCAGCCGGTCCAGACACGCCGTCACCGCACCCGAGGTGAGATCCAGCTGCTCGCGCAGCCGCCCCGGCGTCATGGCCGGCCCTCCCTCGCCGCGGTCCGCGTCCAGGACGGCGACCAGAGCCTGCATATCCGTCGGGTGCAGCCCCTGGGCCTGCGCGAACTCATGCGTGATGCGGTTGAACTCACTGTTCATACGGCGCAGCAGCACAGCGAACGACTGGAGGCCCGTGGGCCCGCCGTCCGTGCCTCTGTCCGGGCTCTCGTCTGCGGTGCGCATGCCCCTAGAGTAATATCTCTTGATCATTGAGATAATGAATGAACGAGATACATTCGGGATGTCTGTCCTGCGTCGACCCCTGGGGAAGCAATGAAGCCCGCACCGAGGCACCGTGTTGTCCGATGGCTGGTGCCCGTAGCGCTGCTCGTCGTCTGGCTCGGCATCGGAGGCGCCCTCGGCCCCTTCGCCGGGAAGCTCGGCGAGGTGGCGACGAACGACCGGGCGGCCTTCCTGCCGCGCAGCGCCGAGTCGACCAAGGTCGCGGACGAACAACAGGCCTTCCAGCGCTCCGGGACCGTACCCGCGATCGTCGTGTGGACGGCGGGGAAGGACGGGCTCCCGAGCGACGCCGGGGCTTCGGCGACCCGGGCGCTCGCCTCACTGTCCGGGAAGCCCGGCGTGGTCGGCAGGCCCTCGCCCGCGCAGCCGTCCGAAGACGGCGAGGCCCTGTCGGGCGTCGTGCAGCTGCGCTCGGACCTGGGAGACGAACTGCCGGACACCCTCGACCGGGTGCGTGACGCGGCCGGGTCGGTGGCCGGTACGACCGTCGAGATCGCCGGGCCCGCCGCCACTCAGGCCGATCTGAAGGACGCGTTCGCGGGCATCGACGGGCTGCTGCTGGGGGTGGCGCTGGCCGCCGTGCTGGTGATCCTGCTGCTCGTCTACCGGAGTGTGCTGCTGCCCTTCCTCATCATCATCAGCGCCGTCTTCGCCCTCGCGCTCGCCTGCGCCGTCGTCTACGTCCTCGCGGACCACGACGTCGTCCTCGTGGACGGCCAGGTCCAGGGCATCCTGTCGATCCTGGTGATCGGGGCGGCAACCGACTACGCACTCCTGCTGACCGCGCGATTCCGGGAGGAACTGGCGGCGCACGGCGACCGGACGACCGCTGCCGTGGCCGCGCTCCGCCGCTCCTTCGGGGCGATCACCGCGAGCGCCGCCACCGTGGCCCTGGGACTCCTGGCGCTGCTGCTCAGTGACCTGACGAACAACCGCGCCCTGGGACCCGTGGGGGCCATCGGGATCGTCTGCGCGGTGCTGAGCACGATGACGTTCCTTCCCGCCGTCCTGGTGCTGTGCGGACGGGCCGCGTACTGGCCCGCCAAGCCGCGCCCCGCCGACGAGGCGACCGGCGGGCACGGCATCTGGCGCCGGATCGCCGCCCGGGTCGACGGGTCCCCGCGCAAGGTGTGGCTCTCCTGCGCGCTGGTCCTGGTCGCCTGCGCCGCGTTCGCGCCCACGCTGAAGTCCCAGGGTGTCCCGCTGGACGAGATCTTCGTGAACGACGCCCCCTCCGTCTCCGCCCAGGCCACCCTCAGCAAGCACTTTCCCGGCGGCTCGGGCAACCCGGCCGTCGTCGTCGCGGCGGCCGGCCGGGCCGAGGAGGTGACCGCGGCGGCCGAGGCGACCGACGGGGTGTCCTCCGCGGCGCCCGTCACCGCGTCGGGCCGGCCCGGCGGGGGCAAGCCGCTCGTCGTGGACGGCCGGGTGCGCATCGACGTGACCCTGGACGACGCCGCGGACAGCGACGCGGCCACGGCGACCGTCAAGCGCCTGCGTACCGCTGTGCACGAGGTTCCCGGGGCGGACGCGCTCGTCGGCGGCTACACGGCGCAGCAGTACGACACCCAGCGCACCGCCGAGCGCGACCGCGGCATCATCGTGCCGGTGGTGCTCGTGATCATTCTGCTGATCCTGATGGGCCTGCTGAGGTCCGTCCTGGTCCCGGTCCTGCTGGTGGCCACCGTGGGCCTCAACTTCCTCGCGACCCTGGGCGTCTCGTCCCTGGTCTTCAAGCACGCCTTCGGCTTCAGCGGTACGGACGCCTCGGTGCCGCTGTACGGGTTCGTGTTCCTGGTGGCCCTCGGCGTCGACTACAACATCTTCCTGATGTCACGGGTCCGCGAGGAGGCGCTGCGGCACGGGGCGCGTAAGGGCATGATCAGGGGCCTGGTCAGCACGGGAGGGGTCATCACATCGGCGGGTGTGGTGCTGGCCGCCACCTTCGCCGCGCTGATCGTGATCCCGCTCGCCTTCCTCGCCCAGATCGCGTTCATCGTGGCCTTCGGCGTCCTGCTGGACACGCTGGTCGTGCGGTCGCTGCTGGCTCCGGCGCTCGTCGTGGACATCGGGCCCCGGGCATGGTGGCCCAGCACCCTCAGCCGGACCGCGCGGGAAGCGGAGCCGTCGGCCTCCGCGTGACGGCCGTGCGGACACAGCCGGCCCGGCCGCCGCAGACACGGAGCCGGGCCGGTGGGGCGGTCGCGGTCAGACGTTGACGCCGTAGTCGGACGCGATGCCCGCCAGACCGGAGGCGTAACCCTGGCCGACCGCGCGGAACTTCCACTCGCTGCCGTGCCGGTAGAGCTCGCCGAACACCATCGCGGTCTCCGTCGACGCGTCCTCGCTGAGGTCGTAGCGCGCGAGCTCCACGCCGTTGGCCTGGTTCACCACGCGGATGAACGCGTTGCGGACCTGGCCGAAACTCTGCCCCCGGCTCTGCGCGTCGTGGATGGATACCGGGAAGACAATCTTCGCGACATCGGCCGGTACCGCCGAGAGGTTCACGTTGATGGACTCGTCGTCGCCCTCGCCCTCACCCGTCAGGTTGTCACCGGTGTGCTGAACGGAACCGTCCGGGCTGTTGAGGTTGTTGTAGAAGACGAAGTGCAGGTCGGAAAGGACCTTCCCGTGGTCCGCGCACAGCAGCGCACTGGCGTCGAGATCGTGGTCGGCACCGGTCGTCGTCCGTACGTCCCAGCCCAGGCCGACCGTCACCGCGGTCAGGCCGGGCGCCTCCTTCGACAAGGAGACGTTGCCGCCCTTGGCCAGGGTCACACCCATGAACTTCCTCCAATGATCCAGTGGTTCACCGGCCGTCGCCGAAGAGGCGGCGGCCCCGCCCTTACTCTTCACGATTCGAGAGGATTTGCCCAGGGCGTGGGCGAGGTCCGGCCCGCTTCCTGGAAGGGTCCGGTGAACGGAAGCGCTCTTCCCGCGCTCTCTCCTGGTGTCTTCCGGTCAATGTTTCCGGTGTCCGTGTGGGGACAGGGGATCGGATTGACGATGGAGACGCCTCACAGCGCCGCACGACAAGCACGTCACGACAGAGCCTCACGACAAAGCCTTACGACAAAGCCTCACGACAAAGCCCTACGACAGAGTTGCACGACCTTGACAACGCACGACAGCACGACCGTGCCGGTGCCGCCGACAGGCCGCCCCGCACGTCAGCCGGATGAACGGGGTGGCCCATGACAAGCAGGAACAAGGGAACGGGAGCGGGGGGCAGGGCGAGCCGCCTGCGGCGGACCGCGGTGTCCGCTCTGTCCTTCCTCGTCCTGCTGGTCGCCGGGGTCGGCTGGGGATACCTGAAACTGACCGGCAACATCGATACGTTCAGCGCCGACGGCATCTCGGGCGACCGGCCACCGGGCACGGCCGGAGGGCAGAACGTCCTCGTCATCGGCTCGGACACGCGCTCCGGGGACAACAGCGGACTCGGCGGCAGTACGGGCGCGGTCGGCCGTTCCGACACGGTGTTCCTCCTTCACGTCTACGCCGACCGCAAACACGCCGTGGCCGTATCCGTCCCGCGGGATGCCATGGTCGACATCCCGGCCTGCCGGAAGCCGGACGGCACCTGGACGGACCCGCGGCGGCACAGCCAGTTCAACGGGGCGTTCTCGGTGGGGGAGACCGCCGAGGGCAATCCCGCCTGCACCCAGAACACCGTCGAACACCTCACGGGACTGCGCGTCGACCACACGGTCGTGATCGACTTCGCCGGATTCTCCGCACTCACCTCGGCCGTCGGCGGGGTGCGGGTCTGTCTGCCGCAGGATGTGTACCAGCGCGATCTGAACCCCAAGCTGGCGACCCGGGGCTCACGGGTCTTCGCCAAGGGCGAGCAGACGGTGTCCGGACAGCGCGCCCTCGACTACGTCCGGCTGCGGCACGGCATCGGCGACGGCTCGGACATAGGGCGGATCAAGCGGCAGCAGGCCTTCGTCGGCTCCCTGGTGAAGAAGATCAAGTCCCGTGGTATGAACCCCACCACCCTGCTGCCACTGGCCGATGCGGCGACGGACGCGATGACCGTCGACCCGGGGCTCGGATCGGCCGACAAACTGCTCTCCTTCGCCCTGTCGATGAAGAACGTCGACCTGCACAACACCAAGTTCGTCACCGTGCCCTGGCGCTACGAGGGCGCCCGCGTCGCCGTCGTGGAACCGGACGCGGACGAGTTGTGGGCCGCGCTGAAGGCCGACCGCACGCTCGACGGCAAGGAAACCAAGGGCGGCAGGGCGGGATCCGGCGCCTCACCCGAGGCATCGCAGCCGCCGGTCTCCGGTATGGGCATCGACGTCGCCGTCTACAACGGCACCACGGTGACCGGACTCGCGGCCCGGGCGGCCGGCCTCCTGAGCGCACACGACTTCGGTGTCACCGGCAGGGCCACCGCGCAGGACCAGAACCGCTCCCGCACCGTCGTCGCCTACGGCCCCGGCCTGCGCGACGAGGCCCGTACGACGGCCAGGCTCTTCCCCGGGGCGCTGATCGAACAGTCCACCGACGCCGGAATCCAGCTGATCGTCGGACAGGACTACGCGGACGCCCCGTCGCCCGCCCCCGACGCCTCGTCCCCCTCCGCGGCGTCCGGCGTACCGGCTGACGTCGCCGACGGGGCCCGCTCCGCCGACGACGACCCGTGCGAGGACCTGTCCTACGGGTGAGCTCCGGCGACCGCTTCCGGACCGGTGGGCCGAGGGGGGTGCTTGCCCGTACGTGACCTGTGCGCAAGGCTTGTACACAAGCGAGGCACGGGGAACGCGTGAACGGGGAGGAAACGCAATGGCGCTGGACAAGGAACTCGACTGGATCCTTGACGATCTCACCAAGCGGGTCGAGTACATACGGCACGCCCTGGTGCTGTCGAACGACGGCCTGGTGACCGGCGCGAGCGCCGGACTGGCCCGGGAGGACGCCGAGCACCTGGCGGCCGTCTCGTCCGGGCTGCACAGCCTCGCCCGCGGATCGGGACGGCACTTCCGCGCCGGAAGGGCCCGGCAGACCATGGTGGAGTTCGACGAGGCACTGCTCTTCGTGACGGCGGCCGGGGACGGCAGCTGCCTGTGCGTACTGAGCGAGGCGGAGGCGGACGTCGGTCAGGTGGCGTACGAGATGACGCTCATGGTCAACCGGGTGGGAGAGCACCTCTCCGTGTCGTCACGACAGGACGGCACCGGGGGAATCAGCCGGATCTGACGACGCTCGACCGCAGACTGCCGCCCGGCCCGTGGAGTTATCCACAGGCCGGGCGGCCGTTGACTTTCCCGGACTACTCTGGTCACAGAGAGTAATTGGTTCATACGGGGGAGTATCGCCATGTCGACAACAGAGACGCGCGGAAATGTGCCTGGAATCCGCTCGTTCGCGGTGGAAGCACGGGAAGCGGGGATGCCGGAAGCGGCTATCTCGCGCTACGACCGCGCCCATACGATGGCGGCCGGCCGGGCCGCGACAGAACTCGGGCTCAAGCGGGGCGAGTTCGAGCTGGCGGTGTACCTGGGAGCGGTCAGGGTGACAAGTGGCGGCCCGGACGGCGTGCGGCCCGGGGTCCACCGGGAGGAGATGGAGAGCCTCCGGGCCCAGGACGGTTTCCCCGGCGCGCTGCGCGAGCGGGTGCGTACGGTCGGGACGGCGGAGGGGGCGGCCCTGCTCGGGATCAGCCCGGTCCGCTTCACCCGGCTGGCGAGGGCCGGGTGCGTCACGCCCGTCGCCTTCTACCTCAACCGCTACCGGGCGGTCGTATGGGTCTATCTCGCCCAGGAGGTACGGGCGCTGGCGGCCCGGTCGCCCGAACTCCTGGTGGGCAACAGCCCGCCCTGGTTGCGCGACCGGCTCGATGGCGGGGGCGACTGCCGGCCGCGCAACTGGCGCTCGCGCAGGATCGAACGCCTGCTGGCCCTCACCCGGGACCCCTGGGCGCGCGCGGCGATCGTGGCGCAAGGACTGGACCCGGTCCAGCTGGCCGAGGTGGTCGACGATCCGTACGAGCGGGCCTACTTCGGCAAGGTCGGTCCGGGCACCGTATTCGGCCGGAGAGGGACGGTCGCCGGGCGGGAAGCGATGGCGCGGCTGATGCCGGCGGACGAACCGGACGAGATCCTCTGGCGCCGCGTCAGCCTGATCGCGGAACTGGACGCCGCCCGCGAACACCGCCCGGCCCCGCGACCGGGCGACGAGCCGCCGACGGGACCGGGGCAGGAGGGCGCACCGGTTGCGGCCGGCGAACCGGTGCCGGCCACCGAGGTGGCCGGGCCTGTCGAGTCGGTGCCGCTTGCCGGGGCGGGCGGACCCGGAGCGGCGGCTGCCCCGGGCGCACCGGTCACGTCCTGCCGGGCCGTCGGGTCCGAAGGGCCGGGCGGGCTGCTGGCACGGCTCCGGCTGCGCGGGGCCCGGGGATGGGGGCGGCGCGGACTGAGGCAGGGGACGGCAGCCGGGTCGCGGCGGCCCGCCCGCCGCCGTCGCCGTGCGGCGGACAGGGGCCGCGCGTTCGCCGGGCGGGAAGGCGGGCCGGCGGCCGGAGACGTGGGGAACCCCGGATAAACGCTGGTCGACGCGGCGTCGGCAAGGCATTGTTCTCGCCATGTTGATCAGGGAAGCCACCACCGAGGACTGGCCCGCGATCTGGACCTTCTTCCACGACATCGTCTCCGCGGGCGAGACCTTCACCTACCCGCTGGATCTCAAGGAGGCCGACGCCGTCGACTGGTGGCTCATGAAGCCACCGCACCGGACCGTAGTGGCGGTCGCCGACGACGGGACCGTCCTCGGCACGGCGAAAATGAACAAGAATCACATGGGCAACGGGTCGCACATCTCCAGTGCCAGCTACATGGTCGACCCCCGGCACTCCGGGCAGGGCGTAGGGCGGGCCCTGTGCGAGTACACGCTCGACTGGGCCCGTGCGGCCGGGTACCGCGCCATGCAGTTCAACGCGGTGGTGGAGACCAACGCCGCCGCGGTGGGACTCTACCGTTCGCTCGGCTTCGAGATCCTGGGCACGCTGCCGGAGGGTTTCAACCACCCGGCCAAGGGCTTCGTGGGACTGCACATCATGTACCGCCGGCTCTGAGCGCGCGAGGCCCGACGGTGCCGGACGGGCGTCCGGGGCGCGGGCGGGCGGCACGGACCGGCGCCGGGCGCTCACTTCACGCCACCACGCGGCGGGCGCCCCGGCCGACCCGGTGTCCGGCATGTCCCAACCGGCGACGGTGTGGGGGCCGTTGTGACACGGAATCGGTTGTGGGGCGGGTGCACACATCGGGGACGAGGGCAGTACTGTGCGCTCCACCGCCATTCGGGCGATGAAACATCTGCGGAGGAAAAATCCATGACCATACCCAGGAGATCGTGGCGCGCTGCGGGAACGCTCGCCGCCGCCGCGGTTGTCGGTCTGTCCGGCGCGGTCCTCACCGCCGGTCCGGCCGCAGCTCACACCCCCACCTGGGCCGTGACCTGTGACGAAGTCAGCCTGCACCTGACCCAGTACAACGACCGTGTCACCAACGAGGTGACCGTCACCGTGGACGGCAAGGACCTGCTGCCGACGGAGAAGTTCGGCAAGGGGTTCGACAAGAAGATCGCGCTCCCGGAGCACGACCAGCCCCTGACGGTGCACCTGGTCGTCAAGGCCGGTGACGGCGACCAGTACTCGAAGGAAGACACCAAGCAGGCGCCGGTGTGCGAGGACAGCACCCCGACCCCGCCGTCGACGCCCACGCCGACTCCGACCGAGACGAAGCCGTCCGAGACGCCGACCACGTCGTCTCCCACCCCGACGGACACGCCGAGCGACTCCGCTTCGCCGTCTGCGCCCGCCGCAGCCACGCCGAGCCCGAGCAGCCCGGATCTGGCCGAGACCGGTTCCTCGTCCGCCACTCCGATCATCGGTGGCGCGGCCGTTGCCGTGCTGCTGGCCGGCGGCGGCATCATGTGGTCCGTGCGCAAGCGTCGTACCGCGCAGCACTGACGCGGTCCGGCGGCCCTGACGCGCACAGCGCGCCCGGGTAGCCGGCGGAGGGGCGTACCGCACACGCAGGGCGTGTGCGGTACGCCCCTCATGCTGTCCGCCTCCCGCGGCTGCCTGTTCCCGCCGCTGTCCGCCACACACACGCACACACACGGCCGCCCGGTCTCACCGCGGTCCGTCCCCGGCCGCCGGTCCGTTGCCGGCTGCCGGTCCGTTGGCGGCTGCCGGTCCGTTGGCGGCTGCCGGTCCGTTGGCGGCTGCCGGTCCGTTGGCGCCGTTGTCCTTCAACGGCTCGGCGACGCTTCGGTGTACGGGGGGCGAGGTGGGCGGCGCCGCCGGTCCGATCTCGCACCAGACCGCCTTGCCCTCGCCCCGGGGCTCGATGCCCCATCGCGTGGCGACGGCGTCCAGCAGCAGCAGACCGCGGCCCGAGGTCGCGGTCTCGCCCGGCGAGCGGCGCCTCGGCCAGGTGCTGGAGCGGTCCTGCACCGAAAGCCGCACCCGGCGTACCGGCTCGGGCAGCACCTCCAGGGTGAGGACGGCGCCGCCCTCCGTGTGCAGCAGCACGTTCACCAGCAGTTCGCCGGTCACCAGCTCGGCATCGTCGGCGAGTTCGGCCATCTCCCAGTCGGTCAGGGCCTGGCGCACGATCGTCCGCGCCTCGGAGAGCCCCTCCGGATCCGCCTGGTGGATGTACTGGTGCAGGCGCGGCGCCCGGGGCGAGCCCGGGTCGGGACTGCGCCGCAGCACCAGCAGCGCGACGTCGTCACCGGAGCCCCAGCGTTCCCACAGCCGGTCCGAGAGATGGTCGGCCAACGCCTCCGCACCCGCCGGTCCCGCACTGACCTCGGTGATCAGCGTGCGCACCCCGGCGTCGATGTCGGCGCCCGGCTCCTCCACCAGCCCGTCCGTGTACAGGACCAGGGTCTCGCCCGGCACCAGATCGAGCCGGGTCTCCGGGTACTCCTCGTCACCGAAGTCCGTCGAAATGCCCAGCGGCATGCCCCCGCGCACCTGGGGGCTGCCGACCCGGCCGTCCATGTGCCGGATCAGGGGCCCGAAGTGACCGGCCCGCACCACCCGTACGGTTCCGGACTCCAGGTCGACCTGGGCGTAGGTGCATGTGGCGAACCGCTCCGTGTCCAGCTCGGCGAGGAAGCGGGAGGCCCTGGCCAGCACCGTCGACGGCGGATGCCCCTCGGCGGCGTACGCGCGCAGCGCGATCCGGAGCTGGCCCATGATCGCGGCCGCGTGCGTGTCATGGCCCTGGACGTCACCCACTACGATCCCGAAGCGGTTCTTCGGCAGCGCGATCACGTCGTACCAGTCGCCGCCGACCTGCCGGCCGCTCCACGCCGCGTGGTAGCGGACGGCGATCTCGCCGCCCTCGATGTCGTGGATGCGCGGCGGCAGCATCGCCGACTGGAGCCCGGTGGCGAACT
Source organism: Streptomyces sp. Mut1 (assembly GCF_030719295.1). Classification (NCBI taxonomy): domain Bacteria; kingdom Bacillati; phylum Actinomycetota; class Actinomycetes; order Kitasatosporales; family Streptomycetaceae; genus Streptomyces; species Streptomyces castrisilvae. The sequence continues at coordinate 7,520,957 of NZ_CP120997.1, forward strand.
CGCGCTCCTCGTCGAACAGCTTGGCCCGCTGGAGGGACTGGGCGACGATCGCGGCGAGCCCCAGACAGAGAATGCGTTCGTCGGGCTTGAAGGAGGTGCGCTCACGGTAGAAGAGGGCCAGCCCGCCGAGCGACCGCGCCTGCGCGACCAGCGGAAGGTAGGCCGCAGCCTGGAACCTCAGACGCCCCACGTACGGTTCGAGCACCGGGTAGCGCCGCGTCAGTGCCGCCAGGGAGCTCACGAATCTCGGCCGGCCGCTCAGCACGGTGTCGGCCAGCGGGAACTTCGGGTCGAGGCGGCCCGAACCCAGGTCGCCGATGGCCTCCAGGGACTCGCCGCTCACCGCGATGACGTTCAGCACCGCGTTGTCCAGCAGCCCGAGCGCGAGCCCGTCGGCGCCCAGCCGTGCCAGTCCACCGGGCCCCGTCAGGGCCGCGGTCACGTCGTCCACCGTCACCGCCCGCGACAACGCACTCGTTGTTCGTTCAACGATATCGGTCTGCCGTCGGCGGCGTTTCTCCAGTTCCAGCACGAAGGCCGAATGGGTGACCTCGGCCGTCGCGTCACGCACCAGACCGATCACCCGGCGCGCCTTCCCGTCCTCGCCGCGCAGGATGCGCCCCTGGACATGGGTCCACTGTTCGCGGCCGTCGGCGAGCGGAATCCGGAAGTGGACGCTGTACGAGCTGACAGAACTCTTTAGCGCGTCGTCCGTCTCCACGCCGAGCCTGATGCGCTCCCCGGGCTCCAGACGCTCCGCCAGGGTCTCCGGCCGCGCGTCGTAGGAGGCCGGGTCCAGGCCGAAGACCAGCAGGCCGGCCTCGTCGATGTCGAGCGTCCCGGCACCGAGATCCCACTCGAAGCTGCCGGTCCGGTTCATGGCAAGCCGCTCCGCCGTACCGGTCTCGCAGGCCGGCGCCTTGCCGGTGGGCCGGCCCGGCGGGCCGGGAATGACCGGCGGCCCGTTCTGATCGGTCATTCCAGCTCCGAGGATCGTCCGGCGGGTCTGCCGTACGGCGTGCCCCAATTGTCGGGCCGGTGCGGTACGTCTGCCACAGCGGGAACCGCCCCGCACCGCCGCCCGGCACCCCGGGCCACCCCTCGTGCCCCCTGCCGCGGCGCGCCGCGCACAATGGCAGCGGAAGATCGTCCGCGCCCCGCGGACGGTAGGGCACCAGGGCAGACCGGAGCGCACGCATGAACCACGAGGATCCCGTCCTGCTGCACACCGAGGGACGCGTCCGCCACCTCACGCTCAACCGCCCCCGCGCCCTGAACGCGCTGAACCACGCCATGGTGCTGCGCATGGCCGAAGCGCTCGACGCGGCGGAGCAGGACCCCGGCGTCACCGCGGTGCTGCTCACCGGCGCGGGGGAGCGGGGCCTGTGCGCGGGCGGCGACATCCGCGCCGTCCGCGACGACGCCGTGGCCGGCGGCCGCGCCTCACTGGACTTCTGGCGTGACGAATACCGGCTCAACGCACGGATCGCCCGCTTCCCCAAGCCGTACATCGCGCTCATGGACGGCATCGTGATGGGCGGCGGCGTCGGAGTCTCCGCCCACGGCTCCGTCCGGATCGTCACCGAGCGTTCCCGCATCGCCATGCCGGAGACGGGAATCGGATTCGTTCCGGACGTCGGCGGAACGTACCTCCTGGGGACCGCGCCCGGCGAACTCGGCACGCACCTGGCCCTCACCGGCGAGGCGATCGGCGCCGCCGACGCGCTGCTCTGCGGCCTCGCCGACCACTTCGTGCCCGCCCAGGGGCTCGCCGCCCTCGTCGCCGACCTCGGTGCCTGCACCACGCCCGAGGCCGTCACCGCGACCGCCGGGCGGCACGCCCGCCCCGCACCCGGCGGCGTGCTGGCCGGCCACCGGGCCTGGATCGACTCCTGCTACGCCGCGGACACCGTGGAGGAGATCATCGACCGCCTCACCGGCCACGAGGCCCCCGCGGCCAAGGAGACGGCGGCCATCATCCTGGCCAAGGCACCCACCTCACTGAAGGTGACCCTCGAATCCGTGCGCCGGGCGCGCCGGCTCGGCGGCCTCGAAGCGGTGCTCGACCAGGAATACCGCGTCTCGACCACCGCCTTCGCCGGGCCCGACCTGGTGGAGGGCGTCCGGGCGCAGATCGTGGACAAGGACCGCGACCCCCGCTGGAACCCGGCCGAGCTCTCCCGCGTCACCCCCGCGGACGTCGCCCGCCACTTCGCGCCCCTCGGCGACCGCGAACTCGGTCTCGGACCGGCACCGGAAGCCGGCTGAACCCGAAGCGGTCCGTCCGGGGCCCGAGACCTCGCACGGCGCGTCGGGGCGAATGGCTCAGTGGCCGCCGCTGCCCGACAGGCTCGGCCGGATCGACCGGACGAGGTCGAAGAACCGGGTCTCGTTGCCCGAGAGCCCCGCGCGCCGCAGCGCCCCGTCGGCCTCCTCGATCGGCGAGGCGAGCAACGGCAGGTACAGCGGGGCGTCCCGCGGATCGGAGAGGACCGCCCGGGTCGCCTCCAGTAAACGGACATAGGCCTGCGCCGCGGCGAGTTCGTCCTTGCGCATCTCAGCATCTCCCGGTCAGAGGTGTCGGACCCACAAGCATCCCCCACGGGTCTGACAGTCACCCCCGGTCAGGGGTGCGGCACGGCCTCTATCGGCCGTCCGGCCGACGCCCGCCCACCGGAGGCTCGACCTCCAGGAACCGGCGGCCGCGCGGTCCCCGGTACAACAGCGCCGTCCACCCCGCCTCCCGCAGCGCCGCCGCGCACCGGGTCAGTTCGCCCTCCTCCTCGTAGGCGGCCCCACTGCCGGGCGGCCCCGGCCACTCCACCCGCGCCGTGCCCGGCGAGGACCCGGCGGCCACCCGGTACCCCTTCGCCGTGCGCCGCCCTGACAGGCCGACGGCCGAGGCGGGCAGCCCCGCCGCCTCCAGCGCCAGGGCGACGGCCCGCACCGGCCGGTGCAGTTCCCATGGCGCCGGTACGGACTCCGGGGCGGCGTGGCCGGCATTGGCCAGGCGCCTGATCTGGAGCAGTCCGTCGAACGCGGTCCGCACCGAAGCGGCCCGCGCCGGTCCCGGCTCCGACGGGCCGTCCCCCGTGGCCGGTTCGAAGCCGCCGTCCGCCTCGGCGCCCATCCGCATCCCCTCCGCCGTACCGTCCTGGTGCCAGTGTGCGCCGCCCCACCGACAACCGGCGGTCAGGGCCGGGCGGCTCCGAGCACCTTGCCCGGGTTGAGGATGCCGTGCGGGTCGAGCGCCGCCTTCACCGCGTGGTGCATGCCGAGCACCGCGGGTCCCAGCTCCTTGTCCATGCCGCGCATCTTCAGCAGCCCCACCCCGTGCTCACCCGTGACCGTGCCGCCGAGCGCGATCGCGTCGTCCAGGATGTCCTCGAAGGCCGACTGGGCGCGGGTCCGGGCCGCTTCGTCGCCCGGAGGCGTGATGATGAGGGGGTGGAGGTTGCCGTCGCCCGCGTGCGCGATGTTGGCCACCAGGATGTCGTGCCGGGCGGCCGTCCGCTCGATCCGGGCCAGCATCTCCGGGACCGCGGTGCGCGGCACACAGACGTCCTCGGTCAGGACCGGACCCAGCCGCTCCAGCGCCGGATACGCCAGGCGCCGCGCCTGGAACAGCGCGTCCGCCTCCTGCTGGTCCGTGGAGACGGCGGCCCAGGTCGCCCCGGCCCGCTCGAAGCAGTCCCGGATGAGCTCGGCCTCGGCGTCGCCCTCGGCGCCCGGTGTGTCGACCCGGCCGAGCAGCACCACGTCGGCGTCGGCGGACAGCCCCATCTTCTTCCAGGCGTCGACCGCGGCGAGACAGTGCCGGTCCACCAGTTCCAGCGCGGACGGGATGACCCCGGAGGCCGTCACGGCGCTCACGGCCTCACCCGCCGCGACCACCGAGGAGAAGTATCCGGCCACCGTCCGCTCCTGGAGCCGCGCCGGACGCAGCCGCACGGTGATCTCCGTGATGACCCCGAGCGTGCCCTCCGACCCCACCATCAGCCCGGCCAGGTCATATCCGGCCACCCCCTTCGCGGTGCGGCGGCCCAGCGACACGACCTCGCCGAGACCGTTGACGACCTCCAGGCCCAGCACGTAGTCGCGGGTCACGCCGTACTTGACGCAGCACATCCCGCCGGCGTTGGTCGCCACGTTCCCGCCGATGGTCGACCAGGGCGAACTGGCCGGATCCGGCGGGTACCACAGACCGTGCTCCGCGCTCGCCGCCCGCAGGTCGTCGTTGACCACACCCGGCTGCACGACCGCCAGCCGCTCCGCGCGGTCGATGGAGACGATCCGGTTCATGTCCTCGAAGGACAGCACGATCGACCCGTCCACGGCGTTGGCACCGCCGGACAGACCCGTGCCCGCGCCGCGCGGCACCAGGGGAATGCCGTGGGCCAGGCAGTGGCGCACCACCTCCTGGACCTCGGCGGTGCTCTGCGGCCGCACCACGGCCATCGGAGTCCCGTACGGAGCCCATTCGGCCTCGTCGTGCTGGTAACGGCCCAGGCCCGCCGGATCCGTCAGCACCCGCTGGGCCGGAATGCTGTCGACTGGTGCGTTCGCCACGAGAGTGGCCACCTCCCACATTGGATGTACTACGCATCATTATCGCGCGGGGGCCGCCCGCTCCGCGGACCAGGGACGGCACGCGGGGCCGATAGGCTCTGGACCTGTCCGGCGGACCAGGGCCGGACAGGCCCCAGAGCCGCTCACGAAGTCCCCGCCCCGGAGGATCCACGTACCGTGCCCGACCACGACCGCCCGGCCGGAGCCGGCCGCGCCGCACTGCGCGCCGACTGCGGGAACTGCTTCGCCCTGTGCTGCGTCGCACTGACCCTGACCCGGTCGGCCGACTTCGCCGTCGACAAGGCCGCCGGTACGCCCTGCCGCAACCTCCGGGACGACTTCCGCTGCGGCATCCACACCCGGCTGCGCACCGAGGGCTTTTCCGGCTGCACCGTGTACGACTGCTTCGGGGCGGGCCAGAAGGTGTCGCAGGAGACCTTCGGAGGGCGGGACTGGCGCGGTGCCCCGGAGACCGCGCGGCAGATGTTCGACGTCTTCCCCGTCGTCCGGCAGCTCCACGAACTGCTCTGGTACCTCACCGAGGCGGCCACCCTGGCGCCGGCGCGCCCCCTGCACGGCGAGATACGGCGCACCCTGGAGGCGACCGAACGCCTCACCCGCCTCGAAGCCGACGCCCTCGCGGACCTCGACGTCGCGGCGCACCGGGGCGAGGTCGCCGCCCTGCTGGCGCGCGGCAGCGAACTCGTACGCGCCACGGCGCCCGGCCGCAGGAAGCGCAACCACCGCGGCGGCGACCTCATCGGCGCCCGGCTCAGGGGCGCCGACCTGCGAGGGGCCGATCTGCGCGGCGCCTACCTCATCGCGGCGGACCTCAGCGGCGCCGACCTCCGCCTGGCCGACCTCATCGGCGCGGACTTCCGGGACGCGGACCTGTCGGGCGCCGACCTGACCGGTGCGCTCTTCCTGACGCAGGCCCAGCTGAACGCCGCCCGGGGGAGCGGCGCCACCCGGCTCCCGCCGTCGCTCGAACGTCCCGCGCACTGGGCGAAGTGACGGGACACCAGCACGTCAGGACCGCGGCGTCTCCAACGCCGCCTTGAGGCGTTCGAGCGTGGTGCGGATGTTGCGGCGCTGGAACACGGCGAAGGTGTGCCCCCTGGTGGCCACCCGGTCGAAGGCGTTGGCCACGGCATCGGGCCAGGCCCTGCGGTCGTCGGTCCAGGTCTCCGTGACCCGGGTACCGCCCTCCACGGCTTCGAAGCGGTACTCCCACGTGGCGATGGGCCCGCGCAGCAACGGCCGCCGGACACCGATCGCATGGACCCGGAAGGCGAACCTGCGGCCCGGATCGGCCGCCGTCACCGTGCACCGCGTCGTCCAGCTCACCGGGCCGCGCTTGTTGCGGCCGTCGAAGACCATGCCGACATACGCGTCCCGACGCTCACCCCGCACCCGCGCTCCCCGGTTCTCCGGGCTCCAGCGGCCCATCGCCGTCGGGTCGCTCAGCCGGGCGTACACATCGGCGGGATCGGCGAGCACGACGATGCTGTCCGACACGGTCATGGTGCGGGGCATGGGGCACTTCCGTTCCGCGGCCGGCTGCGGTCACCACCGGGCGTCGGGCCGGCCGCACGGCCGACGGGCTCCCGCCCCCACACCTTACTGACCGGTCACTTAGGATCCGGCGGCGGGGAGTGACGGATCCGGCAGCCGGAACGAGAACGCCCCGCGGCCGTGGTTCGTTGCACAGAACGTCGCACCCGCAACACCGCCGACGACCGACCGAGGAGCCCGCACATGCCGAGCCGCACCGACCCCAGCCGCACCGAGCCCGGCGGCACCGACACCGGCCGCACCCGCCTGATCGAGCGGCTGATGGAGCAGTTCCCGCACGTGCCGCGGGAAGCCGTCATCAAGGAGGACCTGCTGCGCGGCGGTCTCGCCTTCGACGAGTCCGCGCTCAGCGACAACGAGGACGGCGACGTCAAGCCGAAGTCCTACTTCATCTTCTCCTTCGACCACGGCACCCTGCCCGAGCTGGGCGCGGCCGCGCTGCGCCGCCCCCCGGAGGAGATCGTGCTCACCGGAGGCCCGTACGAACTGCGGCGCACCGTCGTCTCGGTGCGGGTCAACCCGGCGTCCCCCTACCGGGTCGCGGCGGACGACGACGGCGTGCTCGGGCTCTACCTCGACGGCAGGCGGATCTCCGACGTGGGCCTGCCGCCCATGCCGGACTACTACCGGCACACCCTCGCCAACGGCAAGTCCGTGATGGAGGTCGCCCCGACCATCCAGTGGGGCTACCTCGTCTACCTCACCGTCTTCCGCGTCTGCCAGTACTTCGGCGCGAAGGAGGAGTGCCAGTACTGCGACATCAACCACAACTGGCGCCAGCACAAGGCGGCCGGCCGCCCGTACACCGGGGTGAAGCCCGTCGAGGAGGTCCTGGAGGCGCTCGCCGTCATCGACCGGTACGACACGGCGAAGACCTCCACCGCGTACACCCTCACCGGCGGCGCCATCACCTCGCACATCGGCGGCCGGGACGAGGCGGACTTCTACGGCCAGTACGCCAAGGCCATCGAGGAGCGTTTCCCGGGCCGCTGGATCGGCAAGGTCGTCGCCCAGGCCCTGCCCAAGGCCGACGTCCAGCGCTTCCACGACTACGGGGTGCAGATCTACCACCCCAACTACGAGGTGTGGGACCGCCGGCTGTTCGAGCTGTACTGCCCCGGCAAGGAGCGCTACGTCGGCCGTGACGAGTGGCACCGCCGCATCCTGGACTCCGCCGACGTCTTCGGCGCCCGCAACGTCATCCCCAACTTCGTCGCCGGAGTGGAGATGGCCGAGCCGTTCGGCTTCACCACGGTGAAGGAGGCCATCGACTCCACCACCGAGGGCCTGCGCTTCTTCATGTCGCACGGCATCACTCCGCGCTTCACCACCTGGTGCCCCGAGCCGACGACGCCGCTCGGCAGGACCAACCCGGACGGTGCGCCGCTGGAGTACCACATCCGGCTCCTGGAGGCCTACCGCGCGACGATGGAGGAGTACGGGCTCAGCTCGCCCCCCGGCTACGGCCCGCCCGGACCGGGGCAGGCCGTGTTCTCCGTCAGCTCCTTCATGGACAGCCTCCCGGCCGCGCCCGAGGCCGGGGACAGCGCCGAGAAGTGAGCGGCCCGCGCATGTGTGCCGGAGCGCGCGCCCCGGCACACATGCGCATTCACGCTTCGGTGAGGCCATCGCGGGGGTGAGGAGCGGATGCGGGGGGAAGGTAACCGGAACAGTGCTAGTCATTTGTAAAGGCGGTGCCCCATGCTGCACGGTGTCGATGTCAGCGCCCATCAGTCCTCCTTCGACGCGGACGGACTCGACTTCGTCTTCATCAAAGCCACCGAGGGCCGCTCCTACGTCAATCCACGTCTGACCGACCAGACGAAACGGGCCCGCGACGCCGACTGCGTCGTCGGCTTCTACCACTTCCTGTGGCCCGGGAACATCGCGGCCCAGGCCGAGTACTTCGTGAGCAAGGCGCCCGAGAAGGCGGGCGATCTGCTCGCCGTGGACTGGGAGCAGAACGGCGAGGGCACCCACGCGAGCAACGCCGAGAAGGACCGCTTCATCCGCGAGGTCAAACGCCTGCGGCCGCACCACCGCGTCCTGCTCTACTGCAACCGCTACTTCTGGCTGAATCACGACACCACGTCCTACGCGGGCGACGGGCTCTGGATCGCCGACTACGTGACCGCGGGAAAGCCGCGCGTCAAGGCGTCCTGGCGCATCCACCAGTACACCGACCACCCGCTCGACAAGGACGTCGCGAACTTCTCCTCGCGCTCCGCCATGCGTACCTGGGCGCGCAACTGACCCGTCCTGAGTAGGTGCACACCCATCATGGGTGCGGCCCTACGATATGTCCGGTGAACGAGACCCCGCCCAGCCTCCTGGGACTCACGACCTACCTCATGACGAAGACGGGCAAGGCGGCGCGCGGCCGGCTCGCCGACCGGCTGGCCGAACGCGGGCTGCGGCTCTGGCACATGGCGGTGCTCGCCGCGCTGACGGACTTCGGCCCCCATGTGCAGCGGGAGCTGGCCGGGCGGCTCTCGATCGACCGCAGCGACGTCGTGAAGATCGTGGACGGGCTCGGTGCGGCGGGTCTGGTCGAGCGGGCCCGCGACGCCGCCGACCGGCGGCGGGTCACGGTCACCGTCACCCCCGAGGGCCGCGCCCTGCTCGAAAGCCTGAAGGCGGACGCGCTGTCGGTGCAGGAAGAGGTTCTGGCCCCGCTGAACGCCCGTGAACGGGCCCGGCTGACGGCCCTGTTGCGCCGCGTGCACGACGGGGCGCCGGACACCGCGGGGGCGCGGCCAGGTCGTTGACCGATTCGGCGCGCCGCGTGCGGCAGACTTCTGTGGTGACCACACCCGCGGCCCAGCCGCCTCGTGACCGTGCGCTCGGGCGCGGCATCTCCACCCTCATCCCGCAGGCCGCGACCACCTCGCCGGCCGAACAGGCGGCAGCCGTGCTGACGGCCATGCGCAGCGTTCCGGTGCGCGTCGGGGTGCTCCAGGCGGCGGTGGTGCTGCTGGAGGAACGGGTACGGGCCACCGGCGACGAGGCGGAACGGGACGCGGCGGCGACCACGGTGGCCATGCTCCGCAGCGCCATCGGCCAGGCCGGCTGACACCGCTCCCGTACACCGCCCGCACGCGGCCTCGCCCTCGTCACCCCCGCTTAATCGGTTCGCGCCGAGGCCGGTCGGTACGTGATCCTGAGCACCGCCTCCGCCCGGGGGGGGGGGGGGGGGGGGGGGGGGGGGGGGGGCGAACAGTGAAGGGCAGCGGCGAGGCGTTGATGAGCAGTGTGTACGAGACGGTTTGCGGGCGGGTACGCGGACGGAGCCCGGCGCGGGGAGTCGTCGCCGTCCTCGGAATCCCGTACGCCGAGCCCCCGTTCGGCGCGAACCGCTTCCGGGCGCCGCGCCCCCGCGCGCCCTGGGAGGGCGTCCGTGACTGCACGGTCTTCGGCCCCGTCCCGCCGCAGTCGGCAGAGCTGCCCGGCGCCCCGTCCTGGGCGCCCGGCGACGAGGACGTGCTGAGCCTCAACGTCTGGGCGCCGGCGGGCGCGTCCGGCCCGCTGCCGGTGCTGGTCTGGATCCCCGGGGGCGCCTACACCTTCGGCTCCGGCGCACAGCCCGACTACGACGGCGCCGCGCTCGCCCGCACCGGACTGGTCGTCGTCACCCTGAACTACCGCCTCGGCTTCGAGGGCTTCGGCCACGTACCCGCCGACGGCACGGACGCCTGCCCGCCCAACCGGGGACTGCTCGACCAGATCGCCGCGCTGGAATGGGTCCGCGACAACATCACCGCGTTCGGCGGGGCACCGGACAACGTCACCCTGGCCGGACAGTCGGCCGGCGCCACGGCCGCGGTCTGCCTGATGACGATGGACGGCGCCCGGGGCCTCTTCCGCCGCGTCATCGCGCACAGCGCGGTCGGCCCCTGCTTCGCCCCTGAGCTCGCCGGGCGCGTCACCGCACGGGTGGCCGCCGAGGCGGGCGTCCCGGCGACCGGCGCCGCACTGGCCGAAGCGTCCCCGCAGGCGCTGGTCAGGGCGTCCGACGCGGTCACCGAGGCGTATCGGAAGGACCCGGACTCCGGCCGGCTGCACTGGGACCCGGTGGTCTACGGGCCGGTCGCCGACGGGCACCTGCTGCGCGACGACCCGTTGGCCCTGATCGCCGAGGGCACCGCCCGGGACATCGACCTGCTCGTCTGCCACACCACCGAGGAGTACTGGCTGATGGACGCCGTCGGCAGCAGCGCCGACGTCGCCACGGCCGAGCGGCTCCGGCGCTTCGCCTCCGACTTCGGCCTCCCCGGCCCGCTGATGGAGGGATACCGCGCGCTCATGCCCAAAGCCGGCGCGTACGAACTCCACCTCGCGGTCTACGGGGACCTGATGTTCGGCGAGTACAGCAACCGGCTCGCCGACGCGCACGCCCGCGCGGGTGGCCGGGTGTTCCTGTCCCGGTTCGACCGGCGGCGAGGGGAAGGACGGTCGAGGGTGCGCGCCTGGCACTGCGCGGACGTGCCCTTCGCCTTCGGGAACGTGGACGAGGAGAGCGTTCACTTCCTCATCGGCGGCGCGCCGACGCCCGGGGACCGCCGCCTCGCGGAGCTGATGACCGCGGCCTGGTCGGGCTTCGCGGCCACCGGCGATCCGGGCTGGGAACCGGGCGACGGCCATGTCCGGGTGTGGGGGGCGCAGGGCGCGTCGGCGGCGCCGGGCCACTGGCGCGACAGCGCGTCGGTCCGCGCGCTGTGGGGCACGTACACCTACCGTCCCGCCCTCACCTGACGGGGGAGACGGCGGTGCAGGGGGTCACATCGGGGGCAGTCGCAGAGGTCCCCGGCCCTCGCGCACCTTGCCGACGTGTCGCAGCTCGCCCAGCGGCTCGCCGTGCAGATCCGTGGTCACCAGCACGGCCTGATCACCCAGGCACGACTTGTCCCCGTCCGGCTCCTCGCAGTAGAGCACGTAACCGGTGACCCGGTCGACGGTCCCGGGCTCCAGGCGCCACACCCAGTCGTAGTCGCTGACCTGCACGCGCGGGTACGTCGCCCGGAGCCGGTTCCCCACGGCCTCGTGCACGGCCGCGGCGAACTTCTCCCGCGCCTCGAACGGCCGGACGATCCGGGCGCTGCCGGAAGCGGGGTCGATGCGTCCGTCCGTCGCCGCGTAACCCACCGAGTAGTAGTTGTGCGAGGTCAGGGCCGCCAGCAGGGAGGTCGAGCCCAGCCGCATCGCCGTCGGCTGCGACTTCTTTCCCCTGGGCCGGCCCTCGGCGACGGACGGCGAGGCCAGGTTCACCGCGGCGCCCTTCACCTCGGTCCCCTCCTTTCCGCTGCCCGCCTCCTCCTTCCACTGCCGTACGCACGAGCCGATGTCCTTCAGCAGGGCGGTCACCGTGGCATTGGCGGGGGAGGCGACGATCCACGGAGCACCGGTCTGCGGTTCGATCGCGATCACCTCGTGGCCGCAGCGCCGGAAGGTGTCCACGAGCACCCGCAGCGCGGCCGCTTCCCGCCGCCCGCGCTCCACCGCGTCGTCCATGACACCCCGGCACGTGTGGGTGTTGCACGTGCCCGCGTCGGCGTCCACCCTCATGCGGACCACGGCGTCGGGGTCGTCGGTCATCGCGAAGGTGATCTCCGAACCACCCGCCTGCGGGAACAGCTTGTGGGCCTCGATCACCTTGAGAACACCCGGGTAGTAGGTGTCGGCCAGCTTCGCGGCGAACTTGCGGTCCTCCTTCGTGCTCACCACCCCGCACCCCGTGAGCGCCAGTGCGAGCGCGCACGCCAGCGCGCCGGCAACTCCCGCTCCGGCCTTGCGTGTTCTCGACGATCTGCCCATGCCCGCTCCGTATCCCGGTACGCCCCTGCGCCCGGACCTGCCCGCGTGTCCGATGTGACAGTAGGACCGTCGGGCGTGTGGGGGGATGAGTACGCCTACTCATCGGGCGGACCGTACGGCCACTCATGTCATTGGCATGGACCTGCTCACATGTATTCGGCTACAGTCCCGAACGGCACACTCTGAGAGCGCTCTCAGAAGAGACGCCTCGGACGCCTGCTGTTCCTCCCCCACCCAGCCGGAACACCAGAAGGGCCAAAACCTTGAGACGCACCACAGCCTTGAGAACCGCACTGTCCGTCGTGCTCCTCGCCGGAGCCTGGGCGGGTGCCGGATTCCCGTCGGCCTCCGCCGCGGACACCCCCGCCGCCCCGTCCCGCGCCGCCGCGCCGGCCTCGGACGGGCTGCTCACCGCCATGCAGAGGGACCTCGGCCTGACGGAAGGCCAGGCCAGGGCGCGGCTCTCCGCCGAGAAGACCGCCACCGCACTCCAGCCCAAGGCGCGCCACGCGGCCGGGGCCTCGTACGGCGGCTCCTGGTTCGACCCCGCGACGGGTGACCTCACCGTCGCCGTCACCAACGACAAGCAGGCGGCGGCGGTACGGGCGACGGGCGCCGCGGTCCGGCTCGTGACCCACACCGAGCAGCGCCTCGACTCGGTGAAGGCGAAGCTCGACAAGCTCGACGCCCCGGCGGGCGTCAGCAGCTGGCACGTCGACCCGCGCGTCAACAAGGTCGTCATCGGCGTCGTCGCGTCCAAGCAGTCTGACAACGATGTCCAGAAGTTCATCGAGCGGGCCGAGAAGACCGGTCCGGTCACGGTCGAGCACACCGCCGAGGCACCCCGGACCTTCTCGGCGGGAACCGTGGGCGGTGACCCGTACTACACGGGCAACGTGCGGTGCTCCATCGGCTTCTCCGTGTACGGCGGCTTCGTCACGGCCGGCCACTGCGGCCAGGCAGGCGCCGGAGTCAGTGGCTGGGACGGCTCGGCGATAGGCAACTTCCAGGGCTCCTCCTTCCCCGGCGACGACTACGCGTGGGTCAGCGTCGGCAACGGCTGGTGGACCGTCCCCGTGGTCCTCGGCTGGGGAACGGTCTCCGACCAGCTCGTGCGGGGCTCCAACGTGGCCCCCATCGGTGCGTCGATCTGCCGCTCCGGCTCCACCTCGCACTGGCACTGCGGCAACGTGCTCGCCACCAACGACACGGTCAACTACAGCCAGGGCGCCGTCTACGAGATGACGAAGACCAGTGTCTGCGCCGAACCCGGAGACTCGGGCGGCTCGTTCATCAGTGGTGACCAGGCGCAGGGCGTCACCTCGGGCGGATGGGGAGACTGCGCCTCGGGCGGCGAGACCTGGCACCAGCCGATCAACGAGATCCTGAACCGGTACGGGCTGACGCTCCACACAGCCTGACCAGCACCAGCACCAGCACCAGCACCAGCACCGGGCCCGGGGCCTGCCGGACGTGACGGCGGGCCCCGGGCTCGTGCGTGCCGTGCCGGGGGCCGTCAGGCGAGCCGGAGATCGATGAACGGCACGGTGTCACCAGGCAGTACGTACCGTTCCGTCTCGACGAAACCCCGGCTCAGCGCGAACCTCAGCCCCTCGGGGTTCGACTCCAGGACGCAGGTCTCGATCACCCCGGCGCCGAGCCCCCTGGCGAGCGTCAGACCATGCGTGTACAGCTCCCCGCCGAATCCCAGCCCGCGATGGGCGGGCAGGACGCGCGCGATCACGGTCGCCACCGAGGCGTCCGCGGTGGGCGGCCGCACGGTCGAACAGCCCACGAGGACATCATCCCGATACGCGACGCACAGCCGGTTGCGCCGCGCGCGCTCACCCACCTCCGCGAATGACAGCGGCGCCGTCGGGATGATGGCGTTGTGGACGAACTGCCAGTCCAGGAGGGCGGCGTCGCCGTCCACCTGTTCGATACGAAGATCGGTCATCGCGTCAGCAAACCGGCTCCCCGACCACCCGTCAACCCGAGCAGCCACCCGTCCGGGCCCGCACGCGGCCGACGGAAACGAGTTGCCCCCCGCCATGGCCCCCTGCCAGGCTCGGCGCCATGTCCGACCAGCAGACCAGCAGCAGCCACGGCGTGCACGCCCTCTTCTCCCACGGCCGCCTCACCGCGATCCCGCGCAAGACGGCCCGCCGCGAACAACTCCTCGTCCACCTCGCGGAAACGCTCTTCGAGTCCGGGCGCACCTACACGGAACGCGAGGTCAACGAGGCTCTGCGCACCGTCCATGACGACTGTGCCGCGCTCCGCCGCTACCTGGTCGTCGGCGGGCTGCTGGGCCGGAACAAGGACGGCTCCGGTTACCGGCGGCTGCCGCGCCCGGCGGCCTGATTCCCTCGCGCACCGCTCCGGTCCTTCGGGGCCGGACGCTCAGGCGGTCCAGGTGCCGCGCAGGGCGGCGGTGGCGAACCCCGGTCCGTACGCGACCATGACTCCGGTGGCGCCGTCATGCGGGGGCTCGGCGTGCGTGCGTTCGAGGATGCGCAGCACGGAGACCGCGCCGAGATTGCCCTCGTCGCGGAGGGTGGCGGTGGAGTGACGGGTGTCGTGGGCGTCGAGGCCGAGCGCCGACGCGGTGTCGCTGATGATGCGGGCGCTGCCGGGGTGGATGACCCCGAAGCCGACGACGGACGGGCCGAGCCACGCCAGCAGATCGGGCAGGACGTCGTCGGCCGCGCTCAGCGCTTCCTTGGTGCTGTCGAAGTGGAAACCGGTGTGATCGACGCGGCCGGCGTAGCGCGTCAGGCTCTGCGGCAGGACGTGCTCGTAGGTGCCGGCCGGGGAGTCGACACGGAAGCCCGGGCCCAGAGGCTCGCTGGTGACGAGAACGGCGGCGGCGCTGTCCCCGAACAGCGCCTTGTAGATCATGTGCTCGACGGCGTCGTCCTCATGGCTGTAGACGGCGGAGATGACTTCCGCCGCGACGACGAGGACCGTCGAGCCGGGTCTCGCGGTCACCATGTCGACCGCCCGGATCAGCGCCTGGGCGCCACCCGCGCATGCCAACGATGTCAGAGCGATCCGCCGGACCCCGGGCCGCAGTCCGAGACGGTCCAGGAGATGGATGTCCATGTTCGGCACGGCCCACCCCGTCGAGTGCGTCGTGATGATCGCGTCCACGTCACCGGGGCCGAGACCGTACGTGCCGAGGAGGCCGTGCGCCGCCCGCTCCGCCATGTCCACCGCGTCGCCGAAGGCCGTGGTACCCCGCTCCGCGACCCCCGCGTTCCCCGACACCGTCGGCGCGTCCAGCGGCCGGGTGAAGTACCTGCTGCGGACACCGGTGTTGGCCACGATCCGGAGGATCGCGGCGAGCCGGGGGTGGCCGGGGTGATGCGCGCCGATGTCGTCGGCGATCTCTCCGGTGGTGATCTTGTGGGCGGGAAACACGGTGGTGGGGCGGGCTATGTAGGCGGGCACGACATCCTCCGGCGGGCACGTTGCGGCGACGTTGTGGGGGTAGGGCACAACCTAAGCCACGAGAGGCCGCGATGCCCTGATCAGAGCATCGCGGAAGCCGGAGGGAAGACGTCAGGGGGCGCGCAGAACAGGGATCCGGGAGTGCGCGCGGCGCGCTCCGGGATGGAAGATGAGAACGATCAGGCGCGCGCCGGGTGCGGCCATGGGCTGTGCCGCGCACATGGTGACCCAGCCCGGCCCGTCGACGGCGTGGCGAATGGGCCGTTCGTCGCCGTCGGGATGGATGTGCGCACTGCCCGAGTCCCAGATCGGCGCGCACTGCGGGTCGGCCAGGACGTCCTTCTCGATCCGGCGGAGCACCTCGTCCTCGGGCCGGCTGGCGAGCGCCGCCCGCAGCTGGGGCACGACGAGGGGGGCCCAGGCCCGGTCCCAGTCCATGAGCATGGAACGCCCCTGCGGTTCCAGCAGCATCCACCGCATCGTGTTCGCCGGGACCTGCCCGCCGGGAAACAGCCGGGCGAACTCCCTGTTGTGCGCGATGAGCTCCCACGAGGCGTCGGTGACGTACGCGGGATGGGTCATCCCGTCGACGGCCTCCTGCCACACACCGGGCACCTCCTTGCCCGAGCGGGAGGTGAGCGGTCCGGGCGGGTCGCCTATACCGGCGTACCGGCACAGCGACACCCACTCCTGCTCGTTGAGGGCGAAGAGCATCGCGACATCACGGAGGAAGCCGGTGTCGGGCCTCGGCCACGCTCCGGATTCGAGGCGGCGGTACGTACCGGGTGTCCGGTGCAGGAGCTGGTCGACCTGGTGCTGCGAGAGGCCGGGCGCACGGCGCCCCTGGCCGGACGAACGGTGAAAACCGTGCCCTGTGGGGTCGATCAGTGCACGACGGACTCTCAGAAGAGTCCGCAGTGCTGCCTTGTCGGTGCTGGTCATGCGATCAAATCCCCCGCGTTAGGGCCACGTTGCGCGGGCGTGAGCCTAATTGGCGCGACGTGGCTTAGCGCTAAAAACTGGACGTAGAAAACGGTCTGTTTACCTTCCATGCTGGACGGCGTGAGGCACTGGCCTGCGGCCCCTCGAAACTGCCGGCCCGTGCCTGACGTGCGGATTTCCTGCTGTCCTCTCCTGGCAGTGCTTGCAGCCGGAATTCCGTGCCCGTTCAGAACGGTGGCGGGAAGGGCTTGACCAGCAGACCGTATTTCGTCCCTCCGAGGGGCATCCTTCGCAGGATGGTCCGCTGATCTGGCTCTTTCCGTCACCCACCTCGATCTCCCGGACCGAGGCGGGGCGGATCTCGGTGCGGTCGGCAGCCCCCCTGCCGACCGCACCTTCTTCATGCCTCCGGGACCGCCTTCCCTCCTGCCCGCGCTACTCGGCCAGGGCCCAGATCTGGTTCTGCTGGTTGGGCCGGGAGTTGGCGCAGGTGTCGACGATCAGGGGGTTGCCGTCGGTGGTCACGGAGGCGTACGCGTCCAGGCATCGACCGGGCAGGCCGGTGTTCTCCAGGAAGCCGTTGCGCTCGTACGACCACTTCTGGGTGGAGCCGCCGTCACAGGGGTTGAGGACGGCCCGGTAGCCGGTGTAGGTGCTGTCGCTCCGGTGGACGGCGTCCAGGCACTGGCCCAGCGCGCGGACGGTGCCGTCGCTCGGCAGCGTCCAGCGCTGATTGGCTCCCGCGGTGCAGTGGAAGAGGATGACCGGGTTGCCCGCAGCTGTGCCCGAGCCGCTGTCGTCGGCGCACTTGTCGCCGATGCCGGTGATCTGCCCGGTCGGCTGCTGGCCGGTGCAGCCCGCGCCCGGGGTGACCCGGAAGACGGCCGTGCCGTGCGGGGGCAGGGTGGCCCCGATCGTGGACGTGGTCGTGGTGGCCCCGGTCCAGAGGTCCTTGACCGATGCCGAGCAGCCCGCGCCGCCGAGGAAGCCGACCGCGGACAGGGTGGTGCTCGCGGGGACGGCCGTGGTGCCGCGGTTGAGGAGCGATACCGCGCGGTCGCCGTTGGCCAGGGGCCGGGCGAGTACGTCGACGGTGCCGTCCCGGGAGACGACACCCGCCTGCCTGCCGAGCGGGTCCTGGTCGATGGCGATGAGGTCGGTGTTGCCGAGGGTGGCGAGCGAGTCGGTGCTCAGCGAGGCGACGTCCGTGCTGAGGATGAGGGGCGAGGCCATCATGGCCCAGAGGGCGAACTGGGAGCGGGACTCCTCGGCTGTCAGCCCGTCACCGGTGATGAGGAAGTCGGGGTCGTTCCAGCTGCCGGGGGCCGCGTAGCGCGACAGGAGCGAGTTGTAGCCGTACTGCGTCATGACTCCGGCGCCGTTGCTGTTCTTGTCCCAGGCGGATCCGCCGCCGTTGCGCATCTTGACGTCGTAGCCCTCGCGCCAGAGCTGCCCGGTCCTCGAAGCCCCGTCGATCACGTCGTACCAGTCGGAGAGGTCCGTGGCGCCGATGGAGAAGTAGGCGGGTGACGACTCGGAGAACACCATGTCGCGTCCCGAGGAGTTCGCTCTCATCGCGGCCGCGAAGTCGCCGTACGCGTCGATGTATCCGTCGGCGTCGGAGGCGGAGGACGGCATGTTGCAGCCGTCGAGCTTGATGTAGTCCACACCCCAGGCGGCGAAGAGGTCCACGTCCTGCTGGAAGTGGCCCCAACTGCCAGGAAAGCCGCCGCAGGTCGCCGTGCCGATGTCGCTGTAGATACCGAACCGCAGACCCATCTCGTGGAGCCGGCTGCCGATGTACGCCATGCCCTGCGGGAACTTCTCGGTATCGGTGACGAGATTCCCCTCGGAGTCGCGAGCGGTGGTGGTCCAGCAGTCGTCGATGGTGACGGTGTCGTAGCCCTTGGCCGCCAGCCCCGTGTCCACCAGGGCCTGGGCCTGCTCAAGGATGAGTTGCTGGCTCGGCCCCTGGTCCCCGGTGTTCGGGGAGTCGGTGTCGCAGCCGTACCGTGCCCAGTTGTTGAAGCCCATCGGCGGGGTGAGTGCCAGGGCGTTGCCGCTCGGGCTGGTGGCTGTGGGGGAGGCCTGGGCGCCGGGTACGACCAGGGCTCCCGAGAGCGCGACTGCTGCGGCCACGGCTGTGAGGGCCGTGCGCCATCCGTGGGACCGGTGTGTTCTCTCCGACATGAACCGCAACTCCAGTCAGTGAAGGTGAACATGACAAGCGTGCTCGCTCAGTGCAGTACATGGGCTCGATCGTGTCAATAGTTGCTCAAACAGCTGCCACTACATGCAACTTCAAGCAGGACTCCTGTTCGATGGGGGAGCGGGAGCCTCCGGCCGCCCAGGTGGTTCACCGGCGGGCGGTCGTGTGCGGGCGCCGCCCCATCAGCGCCTTCCTTCGTATTCCGGTGCGACGCGAACTCGTTGCTCTCTGGTGGAGAGCGGTTTCGCCATGTAGCGTCACTGCCGGAAGTCGTGGTTCGCCGAACCTGCCCGTGCTCCGGCGCGGGCGCCTTGCTGTGCAGGGTGGACACACGACGCCACCGGGACCGCGTGGTGCGGCTCCCGATATCGACTGAGAGGCACCGGCATGGCCAGCGGAACCGTCAAGTGGTTCAACGCCGAAAAGGGTTTCGGCTTCATCCAGCAGGACGGCGGCGGGCCGGACGTCTTCGCGCACTACTCGAACATCAACGCCACCGGCTTCCGTGAGCTCCAGGAGGGCCAGGCGGTGACCTTCGACATCACGCAGGGCCAGAAGGGCCCGCAGGCCGAGAACATCACGGCCGCCTGACGCCACAGCACAACGGTCCGGCCCCCTCGGAGCACGCTCCGAGGGGGCCGGACCGCGTCGGTGCCGGCCTCGCGCCGCCGGCGGCGCGGGACGACCCGGTTGTGCCGTGGCCGCTTCAGGATCCTGCCGCGGCCCCCGCGCGTGCCCGCTGTCCGGCGGTCGGCGCCGTGCCGGCCGGCCCGGTCGCGGTGTACATGGCCGCCCCCTTCTGGATCCTCTTGCCGATGAGGCCCTTCTTGACGAGGGTTTCCAGGGTGTTGCGCACCACCTGAACAGAGGTTTTACGATCCGGGTGCGCCTTCTCCAGGGCCACGTGGATCTCGCGCGCCAACTGCGGCTCACCGGCCGGCATGAGCGCGTGGATCAGCTGGTGCAGCGGGGCACCGGAGGCCCCGGGAGCGCCCGCCGCCGCACCCTTCTTCTCCGCCGCCTTCCTGGGTGCTTTGCGCCGGCTTCCCTTCGTGGCGGCCGATGCCTTGCCGGTGGGCCCGGGGCGGGCGGCCGTCGTCTGCGAGCCCTTGGCCGGCCGTGGCTGCGGGACGGCTCCGGTGGCCGGTGCGTCCTTGCCGACCGCCGCGGTGCCGGCCTCCGCGGTGAGGGACGGCCGGGGTGACGCGGCCTCACCGGGCAGCGCGTCCCGCATCCCCACGAGCCAGCCCTCGTCCTCCTTCAGCTGCCCCACACGCTCCTGCAACTCCGCGATGTGGGCGGTGAGTTCTCCTTGCTCCGAGCGGTTGGCGGCGAGGTCGGCGGCGAACCGCTCCGCGTACACCCTCTGCACGCTCTGCGGCTCGCTGTCTGCGTTGTCCACGGTGGTTTCACGCTCCTTGTGCTTGTGGGGGCTGCCGCCGGACACCGGCCACGGGCCGGGGCCCGTGGTGCCGAATCCGGCATACGCGTCCATTCACCATCAGAGCCGACGCGGCTCGCGGCGTTTACGGCCAAGGTCCAGCCGAAGGGATGAACGCGCCCCGAACCGCACCACCCCGGGACGGGGTTTACGGGCGGCGCCCCCACGCGGAGATCATCGGCGCGGTGGCGAGGTCGATGCGCCCGGTGGCCACGTTCGCCAGATGGCGCTCGATCTCCTCGTCGGTGGCCAGCCCCGCCGCCACCAGACGGCCCCGGATCTGCCGGACCGTCGCGGCCTCCAGGACCGCACACGCCGGTGAGGTGATCGGGAAGTACGCGTCGGCCCGGACGTCCTCCAGGCCCGCCTCCCGCAACAGTCTGGGCAGGGTCCTGCCGTACGCGAGGTCGGCTCCGCGCGCCGCCATCAGGGACCGGAATCCGGACCGGAGGCGGTTGGCGAGCCGCTGCTCGGGGCCGGACTCGTCCGGACACAGCAGCGGCTGCAGCCCGGGATCGGCATCCTCCAGGAGCAGCCGGCCACCGGGCCGCAGCGCCCGGACCATCCGGCGCAGCGCCTCGGCGCGGTCCACGACGTGCACCAGGACCAGCCGGGCGTGGACGAGGTCGAAGCCGCCGCCCGGCGGGGGGTCGGCCGCCACGTCGTGCGCCAGCACCTCGATGACGCCCCCGGCCACGTCCTGGGTCCAGGACACGTCGATGTCGGTGGCGACCACCGCTCCGCCCGGGCCGACGCGCTCGGCCAGGCCCCGGGGGACGGACGGCCCGCCCGCGCCGACCTCCCAGCACCGCATGCCGGCGCCGATCCCGAGCGCGTCGACATGGCGGAACGTCACCGGATCGAAGAGCTCGCTCAGGGCACCGAAGCGGACCCCCGCCTCGGTCTGCCGGTTGTCGAGCAGGTAGCCGTGCTCAGGGTCGTTCTCAGCCATGGGGCGAGTCTGGCAGAGGCGGGCGCACGCCGGTCAACGACAGCCGCTGCGCGAACCGTTGACAAAAACGTCGCCTGCTAGAAACCTGTCACCGCAGCACCGCAAATTATTGACTGGATCACTCAAAAATCTAGGTAATGAGCGTGAGTTTCCGGCAGGCGTGGTGGTCCCGCTCCTGTCGGCGTCCCCGATCGTCCCCTCGGTGTACCGGAAGCCCGCGCCCGGCCCACGCCTTCCGCAGGGCGCGTCACGCGTCGTGCGGAACGGTGACGCCTGCCCGTGCCCGCCCGGTCCCGCGGCCCACGGAACAAGAGGACAGCATGAGATGGAAGCAATACAGATGGCGGTTGGTCATCGGCGCGGTGACAGCCGCGCTGATGACCGTCGGGCTCGTGCCGGGCGCCGCATCGGCGGCGACCGTGCAGAATCCCGACCTGGCACTCGGTAAGCAGGTCACGACGAGCGGGGCGCACGGTGCCTACCCGGCGTCCAACGTCACGGACGGCAGCCAGCAGACGTACTGGGAGGGCTCCGGCGCGCTCCCGCAGTGGGTCCGCATCGACCTCGGCGGCCGGTTCGACGTCGACCAGGTGGTGCTGAAGCTGCCCGCCGCCTGGGAGGCCAGGACCCAGACCCTCGGCATCGAGGGCAGCACGGACGGGAGCAGCTTCAGAACCCTGTCCGCCTCGGCCGCACGGGCGTTCAGCCCTCAGGCGGGCAACACCGTCACCATCGGCTTCGCCGCGACGCAGGCACGGTACGTCCGCGTGCGGGTGACCGCCAACAGCGGCTGGGACGCGGCTCAGCTCTCCCAGGTCGAGGTGCACGGTGAGGACTCCGGCGACGACTCCGGCCCGTCCCCGGCGGTCGGCTCCGATCTGGCGCTGAACAAGCCCATCGAGGCATCGTCGTCCGTGCAGAGTTTCGTGCCGGCCAACGCCAACGACGGTGAGGCCGGCACGTACTGGGAGTCGAACGGATACCCGGCGTCCCTGACGGTGAAGCTCGGCGCCGACGCCGATATCGAGGCCGTCGTCGTCAAGCTCTCCCCGGACCAGGCCTGGGCGGCCCGCACCCAGAGCATCCAGGTGCTCGGACGCGCCCAGTCCGCCACCGGATTCACCTCGCTGAAGGACAGGGCCGACTACGCGTTCAGCCCCTCGGGCAACGCGAACACGGTGACGATCCCGGTGAGCGGGCGGTACGCGGACGTACGGCTCACGTTCTTCTCCAACACCGGTGCCCCCGGCGCCCAGGTCGCCGAGATGCAGGTGGTCGGCACCGCGGCCCCCAACCCGGACCTCACCGTCACCGAGCTGACGTGGTCTCCCGCCTCGCCGTCCGAGACGGACGACGTCACGGTGGACGCCACCGTGCGCAATGTGGGTACGGCGGCGTCCGCCGCGACGACGCTGGACGTCAGCGTGGAGGGCGTGGTCGCCGGCAGCGCACCCGTGAGCGGCCTCGCCGCCGGAGCCTCGGCCACCGTGCGGGTCGACGTGGGCAAGCACCCGATGGGCGCGTACAGCCTCTCCGCGGTCGTCGACCCGGCCGACACGGTCATCGAGCAGGACAACAGCAACAACAGCCGCACCGCGGCGTCGAAGCTCGTGATCGCCCAGAGTCCGGGCCCGGACCTGGAGGTGCTCGGCATCACGCCCAGCCCCTCGAACCCCGCGGTGGGGGCCGCCGTCACCTTCACGGTCTCCGTGCACAACCGCGGGACCACGGCCGTCAGCACCCCGACGGTCACCCGGCTCCTCGTGGAAGGCACCACGCTGAACGGCGCGACCGCGGCGATTCCCGCCGGTGGCACCGTCTCCGTGCCCGTCACCGGCAGCTGGACCGCGAAGAGCGGTGGCGCCACTCTGACCGCGACGGCGGACGCGACCGGCGCCGTCACCGAGACCAACGAGAACAACAACGTCTTCTCCCGCACCATCGTGGTCGGCCGCGGGGCCGCGGTCCCGTACACCGAGTACGAGGCGGAAGCGGGCGACTACCGGGGCACGTTGCTGAAGTCCGACCAGAAGCGCACCTTCGGGCACACCAACTTCGCCACCGAGTCCTCCGGCCGCCAGTCCGTGCGGCTGGACTCCACCGGCCAGTACGTCGAGGTCACATCGACCGTCCCGTCGAACTCGATCGTGGTACGCAACTCCATCCCCGACGCCCCGAACGGCGGGGGCACGGAGGCCACGATCAGCCTGTACGCCAACGACACCTTCGTCCGGAAGCTGACCCTCTCCTCCAAGCACAGCTGGCTCTACGGTGACACGGACAGCCCGGAGGGCCTGACCAACCAGCCGCAGGCGGACGCCCGCAGACTGTTCGACGAGTCCAGCGCGCTGCTCGGCGAGACCTACCCGGCCGGTACGAAGTTCCGGCTCCAGCGCGACGCGGACGACTCGGCGTCCTTCTACATCATCGACCTCGTCGACCTGGAGCAGGTGGCTCCCCCCACCGCGCAGCCGGCCGGATGCACCTCGATCACGGCCTACGGAGCGGTGCCGAACGACGGGATCGACGACACGGACGCCATCCAGCGTGCCGTGACGGCCAACCAGAACGGTGACATCGGCTGCGTCTGGATTCCGCCGGGGCAGTGGCGCCAGGAACAGAAGATCCTCACCGACGACCCGCTCGACCGGGGACAGTACAACCAGGTGGGCATCAGGGACGTCACGATCCGGGGCGCCGGCATGTGGCACTCCCAGCTCTACACGCTCACCCCGCCGCAGGACGCGGGCGGCATCAACCACCCGCACGAGGGCAACTTCGGCTTCGACATCGACGACAACACCAAGATCTCGGACATCGCGATCTTCGGCTCCGGCACCATCCGGGGCGGCGACGGAAACGCCGAGGGCGGCGTCGGGCTCAACGGCCGCTTCGGCAAGAACACCAAGATCACCAACGTCTGGATCGAGCACGCGAACGTGGGCGTGTGGGTCGGACGCGACTACGACAACATCCCGGACCTCTGGGGCCCCGCCGACGGCGTCGAGTTCACGGGAATGCGCATCCGCAACACGTACGCCGACGGCATCAACTTCGCCAACGGCACCCGCAATTCCACGGTGTTCAACTCCTCGCTCAGGTACACCGGCGACGACTCCCTCGCCGTGTGGTCGAGCAAGTACGTGAAGAACCCCTCGGTGGACATCGGCCACGACAACCACTTCCGCAACAACACCATCCAGCTGCCCTGGAGGGCCAACGGGATCGCTGTCTACGGCGGCTACGGCAACACCATCGAGAACAACATCATCTCCGACACGATGAACTACCCGGGGATCATGCTGGCGACCGACCACGACCCGCTGCCCTTCTCCGGGCAGACGCTGATCGCCAACAACGCGCTCCACCGCACGGGCGGGGCGTTCTGGGGCGAGGCCCAGGAGTTCGGGGCGATCACACTCTTCGCGGCCGGACAGGACATCCCGGGGGTCACGATCCGCGACACCGACATCCATGACTCGACCTACGACGGGATCCAGTTCAAGTCGGGCGGCGGCGCCGTGCCCGGGGCGCAGATCTCGAACGTCCGCATCGACAACTCCGTCAACGGATCCGGAATCCTCGCCCATGGAGGGGCGCGGGGCAGCGCGACCCTGACCGATGTCACCATCACCGGCTCGGCCGACGGCGACGTGGTGATCGAACCCGGTTCACAGTTCGTCATCAACGGCCTGGCCGGCCTGGCCGGCCGGACGCTCATCCACGAATAGCGCGGAAACCCGGCCGGCACGCGTCAGCGGCGTGCCGGCCGGGGACCGCGCGTCCGGGGCACGACACGCGGTCCGGCACAATGCGGCATGTGATCGACAACGACCCGTACCTGTGGCTGGAAGACGTGGAGAGCGACGCCGCGCTCGCCTGGGTGGCCGAGCGGAACGCCGAGACGGCCGCCGCACTGGCCGCCGGAGCCGGTTTCGCCTCCCTGAAACAGCGCCTGCGCGAGGTGCTGGACGCTTCGGACCGGATCGCGTACACCCGGCGCCGCGGAGCCTTCCTCTACAACTTCTGGCGGGACGCCGAGCACGTACGGGGTGTGTGGCGGCGTACGACGCTTGAGCAGTACCGCGAGGAGACACCCGTCTGGGAGGTCCTCCTGGACATCGACGCGCTCGCCGCCGCCGAGGACCAGAAGTGGATCTGGGACGGCGCCGTGGTGCGGCGGCCCGACTACGACCGCGCGCTGGTGTGCCTGTCGCGCGACGGCGGCGACGCCGTGGTCGTCCGCGAGTTCGACCTCACCACCCGGACCTTCGTCGAGGGCGGTTTCCGGGTCGCCGAAGCCAAGACCCGGATCGAGTGGATCGACGCGGACACCGTCTTCATCGGCACGGACTTCGGACCGGGCTCGCTCACGGACTCGGGCTATCCGAGGACCGTACGCACCTGGCGGCGCGGCACACCCCTGGAACAGGCCACCGTGGTCTTCGAGGGCGACCCGCGCGATGTGTCGGTCAGCGGCCTGCACGACGCCACCCCGGGCTTCGAACGCAGCTTCGTCAGCCGTTCGCCGGACTTCCACACCAGCGAGCTGTACCTGCTGGCCCCCGACACCGCCCCCGTCCGCATCGACGTCCCGGACGACGCCCGGGCGTACGCCCACCGCGAGCATCTGATCGTCGCTCCGAAGACCGCCTGGCTCGGGCATCCGGCGGGCTCCCTGCTCGCCTTCGGCTTCGAAGCCTTCCTGGCCGGCGACCGCACTGCCCAGGTGCTGTTCACGCCCGACGAACGGACCGCCCTGGCCGGACACACGTGGACCCGGAACCACCTGATTCTCGAAACGATGCGGGACGTCAGCACCCGCGTCGAGGTCCTCACACCCACCCCCGCCCCCGGCACCTGGGAACGCGCACCGCTCGCCGATGTCCCCGCGCTGTCGGCCCTCTCCGTGGTGGACACGGACGCGGACACCTCCGACGAGTACTTCATGGACGTGTCGGGATTCCTCCAGCCGGCCACCCTCCACCACGGGCGGATCGGCGGGGAGCCGGAGATCCTCAAGCAGGCCCCGTCCCACTTCGACACGGCCGGACTCACCGCGCGGCAGTTCTTCGCCACCTCGAAGGACGGCACCCGCGTCCCCTACTTCGTGATCGGCCCCGACCGCTCCGCCACCGGCCCCGGGCCCGCCCTGCTCTACGGCTACGGCGGCTTCGAGGTGTCACTGACCCCCTCATACAACGGGGTCACCGGCCGTGCCTGGCTGGAGCGCGGCGGGACGTATGTGCTGGCGAACATCCGGGGCGGCGGAGAGTACGGTCCCGGCTGGCACCGGGCCGCCCTCGGCGCGGACCGGCCGCGCGCCTTCGAGGACTTCGCGGCCGTCGCCACGGACCTTGTCGCGCGCGGCCTCACCACCCCGGCCATGCTGGGCGCCGTCGGAGGCAGCAACGGCGGCCTCCTGATGGGGGCGATGGTCACGCGCTACCCGGACCTGTTCGGCGCGATCGTCGCCCGGGTGCCGCTGCTGGACATGCTCCGCTTCCACGAGCTCCTCGCGGGCGCGTCGTGGATCGCCGAGTACGGCGACCCGGACCGGGAGGAGGACCGCCCGCACCTCATGGACCTCTCCCCGTATCACCGGCTCTCCGCGGACCAGGACTATCCGCCCGTGCTCCTGACGACCTCCACCCGTGACGACCGGGTCCACCCCGGCCACGCCCGGAAGGCGGCCGCGCGGCTGCGCGCACTCGGCCACCGGGTCCTGCTGCACGAGAACACCGGTGGCGGGCACGCGGGCGCCGGCGACAACGAACAGGCCGCCCACAACAGCGCGCTGGTGCATACGTTCCTGTGGCACCACCTCGCACCGCGGACCGGGCCGGCCACCGGCTGAGGGCGGCCGGTGCTCAGGCGGCGTACACCTCGAACCCGGAGAGCTGGGCGGCCGGCCATCCCGTGTTGGCGGTGAAGACCAGCCGCAGCAGGCGCGTGGTGACCGCCGCCGGGAGGGACAGGGTCACGCGGTTGCCGCTCGCGGGGTCGAATGCGTGGTCCGAAGCGGCGAGCAGCGGGGCGAACCCGCCGCCGTCGCTGCTGCCCTGCACCGACACGGTCTGGGACCGAGCCTCCCAGGCGCTGGACGGAGGCAGGGTGAGCACGATCCGCCGCACGGCTGTCGCCGCCCCCAGATCCACCTGGATCCACTGGGGGAAGGCGTCGTTCGCCGACTCCCAGTAGCTGTCCGGGTCGCCGTCCACCGCGTTGGCGGAGCCGTAGTTCTGGGTGTGGCTGCTCTCCTCGGTCGGCCGCCGCAGGGCCAGGTCGGTGTCACCGGCGGAGTCCGCCGTGGGCGGGGTGGGGCGGACGGGGGTGAGGGCGATCAGCCCCTTGAGCATGCGTCCGCCGTCTCCGGTCAGCCTGAGGTAGTAGTCGGAGGAACAGGCGGTCCCGTCCTCGTCCAGTGCCAGGAACCCCGAGTCGACGGGGGTCCAGGCCCGGGACTCAGCGGTCTTGGCGATCTGGTTGCCCTCGTTGTACTCGTCGAACATCGATATGTAGAGGCCCTGCACTCCGGCCCGGCACATGTTGTAGAACTGCCGCCACATGAAATCGCCGTGCGCGCGCTGGCGGGCGGACACATCGCCGGGCAGCACGCACGGCTGGTAGTCGATGCCGTGCGCGGCGCAGTCCGCCTCATCGCCGAGGGTGTAGGTGGTGTAGGCGTTGTCGGCGTCCTGGGCGCTGCCGATGGCGCCGATCATCCAGGGCGAGATCATGTCGAAGGCGTGGTACACCTCCGCGTATCCGGTGCGGCTGCCGGCCCCGCCGGTACGCCATTCGCGGGGCACCCCGCCGATGACGTAACAGCCCTGCGCCTTGAACCAGTTGATGACGTCGAGACACTCCTCGACGGAGAACGGGTGGTTGGCGTCGTTGAAGCCGAAGCCCCAGACGCACACCACCGGAAGGCCGTTCTGGGTGGCGTACTGCGGGGACGCCGTGTGCGCCTTCATCTTGCCGGTCCAGTCGGCCTTGATCTCCGAGCGCATGCCGTCCCAGTTGGTGACGTCGTACATCACATAGAACTTCACCTCGTTCGACTCCGCCGCGGACCGCACCTTCGCCGCCATCGCGTCCCGGGTCGGGCCTTCGCCCCCGGTCGGATTGAAGCGCTGGAGGGCCGCGGTGTCGATCCCGTACTCCCGCATCCACCGGAAGTGGGTGTCCACGGTCTGCTGGTCGTACGAGGAGAACAGCGTCGCGGGCTGCCCGTTGCCGAGGCTGCCGTACGCCGTGGGGTAGGTATGCGTGTACTCGCGCGGGTCGGGCCAGCACTTGATGCCGGTGTTCGACGGGGAGGGGGACCGGCCCCAGTCCTGGGTCCAGTGCCACCAGCCGTCGATCGGCGCGCCGTCGCCCTTGCAGGCGAACCAGCCCTGGTAGCCGACGGTGACCTTGCCCACCACATCACCCGGCGGACCGCCGGCCGCCGACGCGGGCCCGGCGAGGGCGGTCTGTGCGCCCCCGACCGCGCCCACCGCACCGGCCGAGAGGGCGGCTTGTAGAAACGTGCGGCGCGTTAAACCCATCTGGATGCTCCTCCGGCTAGGCCGACTCCCGCCGTGACGCGCCTGCATGGGCAGGCAGCAGACCGGGACTCGATGCCGGGGATCGTAACGACGTGAGAATGTGCCCGCAAGACTCGACGCCAAGCTTGAAATTATTCGCGCAAGCATTGCAAAACTGCGGCGTGCCTCGCTATGGCGAACCGCCGTGACGCGGAGCGGACCGACTTACCGGCCCGGCCCGGCGGACCGCCGGCGGGCAGGCTGGGTGCCGTGGTGACCCTGGGCAAGGGCGCCGACAGGCCGGTGGCGGCATGCATCGTCAGGGCCGCACTGAGCTGGACGGCCGGCCCCGCGGGTGCGCCCGCTCAGCCGCTCGCCTCGCTCCCCGAGCTGAGCCACGTACCGATGCCGGGCAGTGCCCCGGGCCCGCCGGTCTCCTCCACCGAGCCGACGAGGTCCGCTATGGAGACCCCTCGCAGTGATTCCCGCCAGGCGGCGTCGGCGGCGGCCATGGTGCGGGCGATGGGGCACGGCGCCGTGCACTTCTCGGGCGGCGTCCCGAGGGGGCCCCGCTGACGGATCTCGGTGCAGACGAAGGCCGGGTCGGCGCCGTCGACCGCCTGCACCACGTCCAGAACGGTGATCCTGGCGGCGTTCCTGGTCAGGATGTACCCGCCCGTCTTGCCCTGCACCGAGTGGACCAGGCCGGCCCGGGAGAGTGCCTGCATCTGCTTGGCCAGGTAACTGGGCGAGATGTCGTGCAGCAGGGCCAGCCGGGCAGCCGGCACCGGTTCGCTCGCCGCCGTCAGTACGACGCAGCAGTGCAGTGCCCATTCCACCCCGCCGGACAGTTTCATGTCACCCTCCCGCTCTACTCGGATACATACTATCCGAGTAGCATCACGGACAATAGATGTCCGAGTTAGCGGTGGCGGGGTGCCCGCGCTCGGCTCACGGAAGGGCTCGACCATGAAGATCACAGTCATCGGCGGTACCGGGCTGATCGGTTCCCAGCTCGTCACCAGGCTCCGCGAGGGCGGCCACACGGTGGTCCCCGCGTCCCTGTCGACCGGAGTCGACCTGCTCACCGGGGAGGGGCTCGACGCGGCGGTCGAAGGCGCGGAGACGGTCGTCAACGTGACCAACTCACCCACGTTCGACGCGGCGTCCCCCGATTTCTTCCGCACGAGCATGGGGCGCCTGCTGACGGCGGGCGAGCGGGCCGGTGTACGGCACCAGGTCATTCTCTCGATCGTCGGGGTGGACCAGGTGCCCCAGCTGGACTACTACCGGGCGAAGACGCTCCAGGAGGAACTCCTGCGCAACGGGCCCACCGCGTACTCGATCGTGCGCGCCACGCAGTTCTTCGAGTTCATGGACGCGGTCATGTCATGGACCTCCGACGAGCAGACCGTGCGCCTGCCCGGCACGCGTGTCCAGCCCATCGCGACGGCCGACGTGGTCGCCGCCCTCGCCGACGTCGCCACCGCCGAGCCGCTGGACGGCACGGTCGATGTCGCGGGCCCCGATGTCTTCCCCCTCGACGAGATCGGGCGCCTCACGCTCGCCGCCCGCCAGGACCGGCGCGCCGTCGTCACCGACGGCGAGGCGGGCATGTTCGCCGCTGTCGACGGTGACGTCCTCATCGCCGGCCCCGGCGCACGCATCGCCCCCACCTCGTACAAGGAGTGGCTCGCCGCCGGTTCCCGCTGAGACGGCGGGAAGGGCGGCCACGCGGCACGGGCCCCGAGCCCCGGTACCGCGTGGCCGCCCTCCGTTCCGAGCGACGGCTCAGTCGTTCGTCACGCCGTGTTGTTGGCGAGGGCCAGCAGCCGGCTGGCGTCGCCGTTGAACCGGTCGCGGTCCACGGCACCGGAGATGCCGCTCACCGAACCGGAGTCGGTGTACTGCCAGAAGGTGTAGTGCGAGAAGCCCTTCGGGATGGCGGGGCTCGACGCGCTCGTCCAGTGGGCGGTGAACAGCGGGCTGCGAGCGGACATGCCGCTCCAGCCGCCGGTGCAGGAGTTCCACCAGCTCGCGCTGGTGTAGATGACGACGTCGCGCCCCGTCTTCGCCTTGTACGTGTTGTAGAAGTCCAGGATCCATGACTGCATCGCCGAGGCCGACTTGCCGTAGCAGCCGCCTTCGAGGTCGAGCATGCCGGGAAGCGTCAGGTTGTCCCGCGACCAGGCCCCGCCGTGGCCGGCGAAGTACGTGGCCTGCGCCGCACCGCTGGACAGGTTGGGGCGGGCGAAGTGGTACGCGCCCCGGATCACCTTCGCGTTGTACGCGTTGACGTAGTTGGTGTTGAAGGTCGGGTCCTTGTACGTGGTGGACTCGGTGGCCTTGATGTAGGCGAACTTGATGCCCGCCGACTTCACCGACGACCAGTTGATCGAACCCTGGTAGTGCGAGACGTCGATACCGGGGAGCTGCGTCGCCTGCACGGAGACCGAGTTCCCGGCACCCAGCTGGAGCTCGCGGGTGTCCGGTGCGAAGGTCTTGCCGTCCCCGAGATAGCCGGCGCCCATGTATCCGTCGCCGAAGGGGATGGTCGCGCCGGCCGGCTGGGCCGAGGCAGGGGTCGCCGAGACGGCGGGAACGAGCACCATGCCGAGGCTGACGGCTCCGGCGGCCACCAGCTTGCGGAGTGCGGGTCTGCGGCTGTGGATGCGTGACAAGGAGGCCTCCTGGTGTGGGCTACCCGAATGGTCTACTCGCGTAGCACGAAGCGATACGGAACGGCGTTGTCTGATCCGGGGGTGTGCATCAGTCGGTGCGGCGAAACGGCCTTTGGCTTGACGGGTGCACGTCACGAGTGACGCATGAACTCCACTGTGACGTAAAGGGTTTCGGGCCGGCCTCTGAGGTCTGGACCAGTGGAGAAGTCGCCGAACTGCGGTGTTGCCGCGGCCCGGCGAGAAATTTCACCTCCATGAAACCTCGGCGCGCCGCCCGCGGACCGTGCGGCCGGTGCCCCGGTCCGTGGTCGCGAGCAGCGCGACGGCGATGTAGACGAACTGCTCGGGAACCCGGAACCACAACGGGGTGGCCGGATCACCGTTGAGCGGGACGTCCTCCATGGCGGCGTACACATTGGCTGGAAGCATAAGCACGAAGAGCACCGCCAGGCAGAACCCGGCCGCCGGGCGCGTCGCCGTCCGGACCAGCCCGGCGGCCCCGAGGAGCTCCAGCACACCGGTCACGTACACCACGAGGTGGGGGAGCGGGACGAACGGCGGGACCATGGCCGTCAGATCGTCATGGCTGGGCATCAGGCTCCCGCCGTCCGGGACGAAGTGCGCCGACCCGCTCGCCACGAGCAGCGCCGCGAGACCGTGAACGACGGCGGCCCGCCAGGTCGCGAACCGGCGGATGCCCAGGACGCCCAGGAGCCGGAACACCAGCGCCGGAACGGCGAACAGCAGGAGGGATTCGAACATGGATGTCCTCCGAGAGAAAGGGAAAGCACGGGGCGCCGGGGTCGAACCGGCGGCTTCGGGCTCCACGAGTGGATCCGTGGCCGCCCCGCGCGGCCCGGCACGACGCCATGCTTCCCCGCCCGACCCCCGCCCCGGCCCCAACGCGCCCGGCCCGGACGGCATCCGACACCGGCCTACACTGCCCGGATGGAATCGGTCACGCTGGACGCACTCGACCTGCGGCTCCTGCACGCCCTCCAGCTCGACGGCCGGGCCCCCTTCAGCAGGATCGCCGACGTCCTCGACGTCTCCGACCGCACCGCGGCCCGGCGCTTCGGCAGACTCCGGGCCGCCGGAATCGCCCGCGTGGCCGGTGTGACCGACAGCCGGCGCCTCGGCCACGCCGAATGGCTCGTACGCCTGCACCTGCCGCCCTCCCGCAGCACCGCCCTCGCCCGCGCACTGGCCCACCGGCCCGACACCGCCTGGGTGGCCGTCCTGTCGAGCGGCACCGAGGTCGTCTGCGTCTTCCGCGTCCCCGACGAGGGCCCGGCACCCCTCGCCTCACTGGGCCGCCTGCCGCACCTCACCCACATCGACGCCCACCGGCTCCTGCGCCCCGTCATGGACCGCCGGTGGATCGGCCGCACCCTGGCGCTCACCGACGAACAGATCGCCGCGCTGACACCCGACGCCACCGAGGACGCCCGGCCGGTGGAACTCACCGACCTCGACCGCCGGCTGCTGCCCGCCCTCGCCGCCGACGGCCGCGCCGCCTACCCGGACCTCGCCCGGGAGGTCGGCTGGTCGGAATCCGCGGTCCGCCGCCGACTGCACGAACTGCGCCGCTCCGGTGTCCTCCGGCTCGACGTCGAAATCGACTCGGGGCTGTTCGGCTTCTCCGTGCAGTGCATGCTCCGGCTGACCGTCGCGCCCGGCCGCCTCGGCGCCGTGGCCCGCGCCCTGGCCGACGACGCCGAAGCAGCCTTCGTCGCCACCACGACCGGCCCCCACAACCTGGTCGCCATCGCCGTCTGCCGCGACACCGCGGCCCTCGACACCTACCTCACCGAACGGTTCGGCCTGCTCGACGGTGTCGACCGGCTGGAATCCGCGCTGATCACGTCCTACGTCAAACGCGCCGCCCCGGAACTCCGACCGGCGGCCCGCCGGCCGGTCAGCGTTCCGGCCCTGCCTGGCGCGCGGGGCGACTTCTGACGGTCCCGTACCCGGGGGCCGGAACCGGCGTGCCGTAGCGGACGAATCCGCCTTGTCCACTTGATCATCACAGGTTACGGTCCCCCGGGCACGTAACGGGAGATCAGCGCAGGTGGGGGACATGGCCGTAGATGTCAGAGCGTCCGACAGGAAGCCGGGCGCGTGGAGTCAGGCCATCGCGGCGTTCGCGTTGGTGGGGATGCTCGGGGGCGGGTTCTGGCTGATGGCGAAGACCTCAGCCGCCGAGGACCCGCCCTCACCCGCCGTCTGCTCGGCCGACGAGTCTTCGAAGACCCCGGACACGTCCGCGAGCGGCCCGGGGAGCGCGCGGCGCGTCTCCGGTGCGGCACTGTGCGAGGCGCTGAACCGCCCCGATCTCGCCGGCCTGCTCGGCGTCCCCGGCGAGATCCCGCTGTCCGCGCACGGCGGCGACGGCTCCATCGGACTCCCCGGCAGCAAGCACATCGCCCACCCCACCGCGGAGGTCGGATTCGACACGTACACCGTGCATCTGTCGGCCACCTACGACGGCTCCCCGGTGGCAGGGTCCGGCACCTACCTGCGGGACGCGCGGAAGCGGACCGTTCTCGGCCACCCGGCGTTCCTCCACACCGAACAGACCGTCAGGATCAGGTTCCGGTTCGACGGCGGCGAATCCGAGAGCGGTCCCGGCGTTGCGGCCCACGCCCTCACGGTGGCCCTCGACGCCGAGGACAGCGGCGGCTCCTTCGACCTGGTGGTGTGGCGCGAGGACGGCGGCTTCCCGGACGAAGCGACGCTGACGCGCATCGCGGAGAAGGTGCTGCCCACGATCGAGGGCTGGGCCCCCGCCGGAAAGTGACAGGCCGTCCGCCGCTCCGCACCCGGTGTCCTCGCCCGCCGCGGACCGGACGGAGGATACGGTGCGGGAACCGGCACGGAGGAGGGCATGAGCCATGGCCAAGACGGTGACCGCGGGACTGGCGGAGCTCCGGGAGGATCTCGCCGGCTTCTACCGGGACCTGCACCGGCACCCGGAGCTGTCGCGCCAGGAGACCCGCACCGCGGCCCTGCTGGCCCGGCGCCTGCGGGACGCCGGGTTCGACGAGGTCGCCGAGCAGGTCGGCGGCACCGGCGTGGTGGGCGTTCTGCGCAACGGGGACGGCCCGGTCGTCATGCTCCGCGCGGACTTCGACGCCCTCCCCGTCGAGGAGAAGACGGGACTGCCGTACGCCAGCACGGTCCGAGCCACGGACGGCGAGGGACACGAGGTGCCGGTGATGCACGCCTGCGGGCACGACATGCACGCCGTCTGCCTGACGGGCGCCGCCACCCTGCTCGCCGGGGCCCGCGACCAGTGGAAGGGCACCCTGCTGGTGGTGTTCCAGCCGGCCGAGGAACTGGCCGTCGGCGCCCGCGACATGGTCGGGGACGGGCTCTTCGAGCGCTTCCCGAAACCCGGCATCGTGCTCGGCCAGCATGTGGGCCCGCTGCCTGCCGGATTCATCGGCCACGGCTCCGGCCCGCTCATGGCCGCCGCCGACTCGCTGAACGTCACCCTCCATGGCAAGGGCGGCCACGGCTCCCGGCCGGAGGCGACGGTCGACCCCGTGCTGATGGCGGCGAACGTGGTCACCCGACTCCAGGGCATCGTCGCCCGCGAGGTGCCACCGGCCGAATCCGCCGTGGTGACGGTGGGGCGCCTCCAAGCGGGCACGAAGGACAACATCATCCCCGACACCGCCGAACTCGGCATCAACATCCGCGCGTTCACCCCGGCCGTACGCGACCTGGTCCGAGGCGCGATCGAACGTGTCGTGGCCGGCGAGGCACAGGCCGCGGGTGCGGTGCGGCCGCCGGAACTGCACTGGTTCGGCTCCGCACCGGCCCTCGTCAGCGACCCGGAGGCCACCGGAACGACCGTGGCGGCGCTCTCCGCGTACTTCGGCGCGGAGCGGATGCTGCCGATGCCCCAGGTGAACGCGAGTGAGGACGTCGGCGTGTTCGGTGAGACGCTCGGCGTGCCGACCGTGTTCTGGTTCTGGGGCGGGCTGGAGGCGGAGCAGACCATGGCCGCGCTCGCGCGAGGGCATCTGGACGAGCTGCCGGGCAACCACTCCCCGCACTTCGCCCCGGTCGTCGAGCCCACGCTGAGCACGGGGGTGGAGGCCCTGGTGGTCGCCGCGCTGACCTGGCTGGACTAGGGGCTGTCCCGCCAGGAATTGCGGGACAGCCCTCAGGACCTGTCGCCGGCCACCCCCACGGTCAGTCCACCGGGTGGCCCGGCGTGATACCGATCCCGTCGGACAGGGCCAGGAGCCGGAATCCCTGGTCCGCCGGGTGCCGCACCTCTTCCGGCGCGAGCAGGAATCCGACGTGGTCCCCGCCGTCGACACGATTCTCGACCAGCCCGACGAACCACGCGGGCGCCTCGTCCAGCACCGGCACCCCACCCTGCCCGGGGTGCCAGGGGACCCGCGCGAACTTGTCGGTGCGGTCACCGGTCTCACCGCCGAAGAGGCGGGCCAGGCCGTCCTGGTCCCGCCGGAGCAGATGGACGCCGAGCCGGTCGGCACGGGCGGCGACCCGGTAGGTCCGGTTCACCTTCGACAGCCACACCATGAACCGGGCAGGCCGCATCGAACACTGCGAACCGAAGCCGACCAGACAGCCGGCCCGCTCACCGCCCGCCTCCGCGGTCACCACATACATCGGACAGTCGAGCGCCTCGGTGAACGGGCCCAGGTCGGTCACGGGCGGCGGCTCCTGTCCGGGATCTGATACGCGGGAGGTGGGCGACCCCACCTCACCGGTCGGTACGCCGAGGACGATCCGGCTCGGCGGATCCGATGGCCTGCAAGGACCGGTCGGCCACGGTCACCGCCAGGAACAGCACGCTGACGGCGAGCATGAACCAGGCGAGGTGATGCAGACCCACGGTATCGATGTGATGGCCGAAGAACGCGGCATTGGCGGCGGAGGCGATGATCGCGCCGAGATAGCCGAAGGTACGCAGGAGCCCCGCCGAGGAACCCATGCGGTCGGCGTCGGCCTGATGGTAGACGGAGTTCTGCAGAGCGAGGCTGTTCAGCCCCTGGGGCACCCCGAGCACGACCACCACGGCCAGCAGCATCCACACCGGGCTGTCGGCGTGCAGCAGGAACAGCAGCGCACAGGCGCCGATCTGCCCCGCCGCCCCGACCAGCAGCTTGCCCCGGACGGCCTGGCGCCGCCCGGTGAGCGTGGACACCAGGATCGCGACGCTGAACAGGGGCAACTGCACCAGACCGGCCTGCGAAGCGGTCAGCCCGCGCCCCTCCTCCGTCCACTGGGTGTAGCCGTACAGGAAGGCGTACGTGACGACGAAACACAGCAGCGCCCTGCCGTACGTGGCGACCAGCGGCAGGTTGCTGCCGAGTACGCGTACGTCGATGAACGGCTGCCGGGCGCGCAGCTCGCGCCAGGTGAAAGCGACGCCCGCGCACACCGTCAGGACGGGCAGGTACCAGGTGCCGCCGCCCGGGTCCATGAGGAACAGCAGGAGGCAGACGAGGGCCGAGGCGAACAGGCCCATGCCCGGCAGGTCCAGGTCGCCCGCCGGATGGTGGCCCGGTTCGCGGCGCCGGGCCGGCGTCGCGGGGATACGCCGCGCGCCGAGGTACAGGCCGGCCGCCGCGAGCGGGATGTTCACGGCCAGGGTGGCGCGCCAGCCGCCGACACCGATCAGCAGACCGCCGAGGCTGGGCCCGATGACGGCGATGGTCTGGGTGGTGACGGCGAGGGCGGTGAGCACACCGGCCGGGCTCTTCTGCCCGGTGCGCCCGGCCTCGCTGCGGATGAGGTACATCGCGGCCGGA
The DNA here is from genome assembly GCF_030719295.1 of Streptomyces sp. Mut1. Taxonomy (NCBI): domain Bacteria; kingdom Bacillati; phylum Actinomycetota; class Actinomycetes; order Kitasatosporales; family Streptomycetaceae; genus Streptomyces; species Streptomyces castrisilvae. Next base: position 7,557,917 of record NZ_CP120997.1, read on the forward strand.
TAGCCGGAGCAGGTGCCGAAGCCGAGGAGCACGCGGGCGGCGATGAGTACGCCCAGGCTCGGCGCGCACATCCCGACGACGCCCGCGACACCGGTCAGCGCGGTCCCGGCCAGGAACAGGCGGCGGGGGCCGAAGAGGTCGATCAGCCGTCCCACCACGGGCTGCCCTATGGCGGTCGCCAGATAGAGGGCGGAGATGAGCCAGGCGGTCTGCGAGGGCGGTGCGCCGAAGGCGGCGCCGATCGGTACCAGCGAGACGGAGATGATGGACGAGTTGACCGGATTGAGCACCGACCCCAGCATCATCGGGGCCAGCAGCCGCCGGTCGAAGCCGTCCGCCGGCCTGTTCGCCCCGCCGGGACGGATGCGCCGCAGAATCCCGGTCACGCCCGGATGATCCGTTCCAGCAGGGCTGTCGCGGCGAGGAGCGTACGCCGTTCCTCCTCGGTGCACTCGTCCGCCAGGGCGCGCGTGAGCCAGCCCTCGCCGGCGCGGCGGCGGTCCTCCAGGAAGGCGTGGCCCTGCCCGGTGACGAAGACCAGCTGCCGCCGGCCGTCCCCGGGGTCGGGGCGGCGGGCGACGAGGCCGCGCTCGGCCAGCACGCCGACGGTGGCGGCCACCGACTGGTGGCGGACGCGCTCGGCGGCCGCGAGATCGCTCACCGACGCCTCGCCGTCCTTGTCGAGCCGGCTGAGCACGGACGTCTGGGTCGGGGTGAGGTCGCCGGGGTCGTACGTCTCGCGCATCCGGCGTCTGAGCCGGCTGAACACCACACGCACCTCATGGGCGGCGCGCGCCGCCGATTCCGAGACTCCGTCGGCGGTGGTGCGGCTGGTGCGGGTGACCTCGTCCATGTCTCCAGGTTAGCTTGCGCAGTCCGGACTGCGGATCAGGGTGTGTGCGCCCGTACGGCGACGCGCCCGCCGGGGCAGGAGGAGTTCCTGTTCCGGCGGGCGCGGGACGTGAGCGGGAGGGTCAGGCCATTTCGGGCTGAGGTTCCAGCTTCGGGACGGGAGCGGCCTTCGGCTCCCACCGCCTGGTGGTCCGTACGTAGCCGTAAATCACCGAGCCCATGGCCAGAATGAGGAGCGGCCCGAACACCCAGGGATAGTGGGCCATTTCCAGCGAGAGATAGCGATAGGACACCAGGAGCAGCGCGAACACCGCGGTGCCGTAGGCGACGAGCCGAATGCCCGAACGGTCCCAGCCGCGGTCGTGCGCGCGCATACCCGTTTCGATCGTGAGCGTGAACACCACACCCGCGACGAGGTCGGCGCCGTAGTGGTAGCCGAAACCGAGCGTCGCGGCGAGCGTGGCCACCAGCCAGAAGGCGCCCGCGTACTGGAGGAACTTCGGGCCCTTGCGGGAATGGATGAAGATCGCGGTGGCCCAGGCCGTGTGCAGGCTGGGCATGCAGTTGCGCGGCGTGATCTCGTCGAAGGGCATGTGGTGCGGAGTCCCGATCGGCGTCGGTGTGTCCGGCCACAGGTTGGCCACCGCCCAGTGTCCGCCGTCCGCCCCGTACGCGAAGATCGGTCCGACCACGGGGAAGATCATGTAGATGGCCGGGCCGAGAAGGCCGATGACCAGGAAGGTGCGCACCAGGTGGTGACCGGGGAAACGCCGGTCGGCCGCCACATTGCGCAGCTGGTACAGCGCGACGAGGACCGCGGCCACCGCCAGCTGCGTATAGACGTAGTCGAGGAAGCGGGCGCCGACCGGGCCGGTCGCCTCGATCATCCGCCCCACGGCCCAGGAGGGGCTGCCGAGTGCGTGGTCGGCGTTCGCCATGTACTGGTCGAGCACATCGGGGCGGGTCTTGGAGGTGATGAGCAGCCAGGTGTCACCGGTCTTGCGGCCGGCGACGAGAAGCAGCCCCAGGCCGACGCCCTTCAGGAGCAGGACGCGTTCCCGGCCCGTGCGGCGGGTGACGGCGATGACCGCGACCCCCAGGATCACCCACAGCGCGCCGTTGCCGAAGAAGTGGCCTTCGGTGACGGGGGCGTCGGCCACCCACCGCACCAGCGCGATGACGACGTCGATACCGGCCGCGACGCCGACCGCGATGAACCGCTGCCGCCAGGTGAGGACCACCATCATCAAACCCATGCTGGCGTACAGCAGAAAGCCGGATTTGGGGGCGAATATCACTTCTTGGGCCTGCGTGGTGACCGGCCCCGGCAAGCCGTAGTGGCGTGCGGCGATCTCCAGCGCGACGAGGAACGCGAGTGTCACCACCGCCGCCGCCGTCCACAGTATCGCTCGCGGTTGGCGCCACGCGGCGAAGGGTATTCGGCGGTTTATTCGCGAAAACACCCGCGATGCTATAGATATCAATTCTCTGGCCGATGTCTTAGGTTTTGGTCAAATAGGTCGCTTTTCATGCCGGATGGCATGGTTGTGCGGGCGATGAGGGCGGTCGCCGGGGGTGCGATCATGCTAGCGGAGGGGGTACGGACGGGATTCGCTGGTCATCGCTGGTAGGAAGGACGCGGAATCCTGACCGGAGGTTCAGTATTGGCCGCCGAGCCATGGACGGGAAACCCCGGCCACTTCCTGGCGTGGACCCTACGTCAGCGGGTGGCGGCTGCCGAGGCGTACGTCCCGAATGAGACGTAGCCCGCCGACTGCGGGCGGGCTACGGCGCTCCCTGCGGAGCCGGGTGGGGCGCGGACGGCCGGGGTCAGGACAGGGTGCAGCTCACGGTCGGTACGCCGCCGGAGCCCGGCGTCCCCTGGAAACCGAAGGCGGTGTGGGCGCCGGCCGCGAGGCTGCCGTTGTAGTCGGTGTTCGTGACGGTGACGGCGCCCCCGCTCTGGGTGTAGGAGGCGTTCCACATGTTGGTGACCTTCTGGCTGCCCTCCCAGGTCCAGGTCACCTTCCACGACGCGGCGGCCGATGTGCCCGTGTTGGTCACGGTCACGTCCACCCCGAAGCCGGTGCCCCAGTCGTCGTTCACCGTGTAGGCGGCCGTGCAGCCGCTGTCGCCGCCGGAGCCGCCGGAGCCGGTGGTGAGGGCGGTGACGGAGGAGGAGGGCGGCGAGGTGTTGCCCGCCGCGTCACGGGCCCGGACGGTGTAGGTGTACGACGTTCCGGCGGACACACCGGTGTCGGTGTACGTGGTGCCGGTGGCCGTGCCTGCCTTGGTGGAGCCGCGGTAGATGTCGTAGCCCGTGACCCCGGTGTCGTCGGACGCGGCCGTCCAGGAGAGGGAGACGGAGGTGCCGGTGGTCGCGGTGACGGTGAGACCGGCCGGGGCGGTGGGCGCCTGCGTGTCACCGCCGCCGCTGCCGCCGCCGTTGGTGAAGTCGGGCGCCTTGATGCCGGCCAGGTAGCCGTCCTTCACCGTGTCGACCGAGGTCCAGTCGTCCTTGAGGATGCCGCCGGTGTCACCGGAGTTGGGGTTCCAGGACCAGAAGGTCCACGAGAAGCTGTCGCCCCCGTACTGATCGGTCGGCCGCAGGTAGTCGGCCAGCGCCTTCAGCCACTTCTGGTCGGTGGTGGACTGGAGCGTCGTACCGAACTCGCCCACCCACACCGGGGCGATGTCCTGCTTGAAGATGTAGCCCCAGTAGGTGTCCCAGACGCCGGGCATGTTGCCGGGGAACGAGGCGTCCTCGAACCACGGCTGCTGGGCGACACTCGTGGCGTAGTCGTGCGCCGAGTAGACGACCCGGTCCGGCACGCTGAGCTCCACCGGGTACTGGCCGACGCCCATGAGGTTGCCGCCCCACCATCCGGACACCCCGTCGAAGGTCTGCACACCTTCGACGAAGATCAGGAGGTCCGGGTTGGCGGCCAGGACCGCGTCCCCGCCGCGCTCGGCCGCCAGCCGCCAGTCCTTCGTGGTGTCGCCGCACCCCCAGCAGGCGGGGTCGTGGGGCTCGTTGTGCAGATCGATGCCGATCACCGCGTCGTTGCCCGCGTACCGGCCGGCCAGCGATGTGAGGTTGGCGAGCCAGGTGGACTCGGGCACGGCCGAGGTGTACCAGAGCGCCGACTGGCCGGCGGAGTCCGGGCGGTGCCGGTCGAGGATGACCTTCATGCCGACGCTGCCCGCGTGGTCCACGATGCGGTCCATCACCTGGAGCGAGTCGAGGCCCTCCAGGTCGCTGTTCATTCCGCCGGAATAGTTGATGCTCGCGGGTTTCGTCCCCGTGAAGATGTCGTCGCTGTAGGGCAGCCGGATGGTGTTGTACCCCAGCGACCGCATCTGGTCGATCATGCTCTTGTAGTCGCGGGACCACAGGCCGTGGGCCACGTAGTTGGCGGTCTCGAAGCCGAACCAGTTGATGCCGGCGACGCGGACCGGCCGGTTGCCGGCGTCCAGGATCTGCCGGCCGCTGGTGTGCCAGTAGCCGGAGCCGGACGAGATCTCGGCGGCGGAGACGGCCTGGGCGCCGGCGACGGGGAGAAGCAGGGCCGCCGCGGTCACCGCGGCGGTTCTGGCGGCTCTTCGGAGGGTGCGGAGAGGGTGAAGCACGGTGCTGGTTCCTCTCTCGGAGGTACGGCCCGGCGTACATGGGAGCGCTCCCACCTCGCTGTGCGCCGTACCGCCTGTGGCAGGGGGACGGGGGTGTCGCGGGCGCCTGCCGCCCCGGCCCTCCGTGGCGACGTCCCGTTGCCCGGAGATCGGGGCCGATGACCGGCGGCCCGGCGCCATCAAAGCGATAGAGCCATGGGCATGTCAATGGGCTGTCTGTCGTTCATGAGTTGAAGCCAGGGGGTGGAGTGGTCGCGGTGGAGGGTGCTGCGCCCCTTCGGGGATTCGCGGGCGACCACCCGGGTTCTGCGGGTCGGGGTGAGTGCGGCTCCCGTCGTGAGCGGGGTGGGAAAAGGGGGTGGACACCCCGCCCCCTTGCTGCAAACATATGCGTCATGACGCATGATCATGCACATACTCGGTCGGTCTTCACCGCGACCTGGCCCGAAGGCTTCCTCGCGTACACAGGGCACGGCGGGCTGCGCGAGCAGGGTGACGACATCTCGATTGTCGCCTCCGACCGCCCCGCGGTCAGTGCCGCGATGTTCACGCGGAGCCTCTTCGCCGGCCCGGCCGTGGTCCTCAGCCGCAGGCACGCCGCAGGGCGCGGTCTGCGTGCCGTGACGACCCTGGCGCAGAACGCAAACGTCGCCACGGGGCGCCAGGGCGACCGGAACGCCGCCGAGGTGGTCCGGCGCGTCGCCGCGATCCTGGCCGTCCCCGAGGGCGAGGTGCTCATCGGCTCCACCGGGGTCATCGGCCGTCCCCTGCCGATGACCACGATCCTTCCGCACTTCGACCGGACCGCCGAGCGCGGGGTCGCCGCGTTCACGGCCGGGCCGCTGGACGTCGCCCGCGCGATGATGACCACCGACACCCGCCCGAAGATCGCGGTCCGCACCGTCGGGCAGGCCCGCATCGTGGGCGTCGCCAAGGGTGTCGGCATGCTGGAGCCCGACATGGCCACGATGCTCGCCTACGTGTTCACCGACGCCGAGCTGTCCCCGGCCGACCTGGACACCGCCCTGCGCGGGGCGGTGAACCGTACGTTCAACTGCCTGAGCGTCGACACCGACACCTCCACCTCCGACACCGTCGCGGTCATCGCCAACGGCGCGGCCGGAGCGGTCGACCCGGCGCTGTTCGCCGAGGTGCTCGCCGATCTGTGCCTGGACCTCACGCTGCAACTGGCCGGTGACGGTGAAGGCGCCACCAAGCTCCTGCGCGTCACCGTCGCCCGCGCCCGCGACCACGCGCAGGCCAAGCGCATCGCCAAGAGTGTGGTGAACTCCCCGCTGGTCAAGACCGCCGTCCACGGCGCGGACCCCAACTGGGGGCGGGTGCTCATGGCCATCGGCAAGAACACCGACGACACCGACATCGTGCCGGGCGACGTCACCGTGCGGTTCGGCGACATCGAGGTGTACCCCGAGGAGCCCGAGGCGGACACCCTCGGCCGGCTCGTGGAGACCATGAGCCGGGACGAGGTCGACATCGTCGTCACGCTGGGTCTCGGCGCCGCCGAAGCGACCGTCTACGGCTGCGACTTGTCCGCCGGCTACATCCGTGTCAACGCGGACTACACGACCTGACGCGCCGGCCCGTCGCCCCGGCCGAAATTGGCCTCGGTGACGGGCAGCGGTCACGGGCCGGGTGTCACACCCGTACGAAACTGCCCACCAGTACGGCCAGTGAGACCACCAGCATGCCGAGGCAGTTCACCCAGAACGCGCTGCTCAGCGCCCGCGCCCGGATGTGCGCGGCGGCGGCCGCGAGGAAGTAGACGACGATCGCGGCCGTCGTCGTCATGGCGACACCGGGCACCCGGAAGCCGACGGCGAGCCCCACGACCGAAGCCGTCTTCGCCGTGGTCAGCACCCACCACCAGTCACGCGGCAGCCGTACGCTTTCCAGGCAGTCGGCGATGAACCGGGGCGGGCGCAGCATCATCGCCGCGTCGCCCGCCTGGATGACGAGCAGAACCACCACCGGCCAGACGGGGGAGGGGAGTTCGGAGAGCGACATCGGTCAGAGCCCTTCCTGTGCGGTGACGAACGCGGCGGTGCGCCTGATCCTCGCCGCCGTCTGCCGGGGATCGGTCGATCCCGCGGCGAGCAGCATCAGCTCACCCAGGTAGGCGGCGAACATCACCTGTGCGCCGAGCCGGGCACGCGCCTCGGGCACACCGGCGTTCACCATCGCGGCGCTGAGGTTGTCCTCGGTGAGCGTGCGCAGCGCGCCCAGGGAGGCGTTCTCGTCCTGGCCCCGGGCCAGCGTCCGGAAGTAGGCGCGCGCGAGGTCGTCGTTCTCGGCGAACAGACCCAGGAACGGGTCGAAGTAGTGGGACAGATACGCCACGGCCGACGGTGCGGCGGCCCCCGCCTCCGGGGGCTCCGGCGGGGAAGGGATGCGGTCGGCGATGGCCCGGTCGAACACCAGGCCCAGCAGGGACTCCTTGTCCCCGACCGCCATGACCGCCCCCACGGAAACCCCTGCCTCCGCCGCGATCTGACGCACCGTCGTGCTCTGGAAGCCGTGCTCCGCGAAGAGCCGCGCGGCGGTCTCCGTGATCCGGGTGGCAGTGCGCAGCTTCTGCGCCGCACGCGTTGACTGAACCTGTTCATCGAACAGGTTCACAATGTACGTACGCGGTGGCGCGCCCGCAAGAGTGGCGGCGCGCCCGGTCCGCGCCGGCGCGGACCGGGCGCCGGCCCGCTACAGCTCGTCGCCGAAGGCGTCGGCGAGTTCACGCCACTCGGCGAGCGGCAGGCCGTCCCTCTTCCCGCCGGCGGCGACCACCTGGAGCGCGACATGGTCGGCGCCCGCGTCGAAGTACTCCCGCGCCCGCGCCTTCACCCGGTCGGCGTCGCCCAGCGCGAAGAGGGCGTCCAGGAGACGGACGCTGCCACCGCCGTCGAAGTCGCTCTCCGCGAATCCGAGGCGCAGCAGGTTGTCGGTGTAGTTGGGGAGCTTCAGGTACATCGCCAGCATGGCGCGGGCCGTGGCGTGGGCGCGGTCGAGATCGGTGTCGAGTACGACGGACAGCTCGGGGGCCAGCAGCGCGCCGGGCCCGAGCGCCTCGCGTGCCTCCGCCGTGTGCGCGGTGGTGACGAGGTAGGGGTGGGCGCCCAGCGCCCTGCCCGCCGCGAGCTCCAGCATCTTCGGGCCGAGCGCCGCCAGCACCCGGTGGCCGGGTCCCACGGACGGCTCGGCGGTGTCCAGCGCGTCGAGGTAGGCCACCATCGCGCTGTACGGCTTCGCGTACTGGGGGACCATCGGGCCGTGGCTGACGCCCAGGCCGAGGACGAACCGCCCCCGGGCGCTCGCCTCGAGCGCGGCGACCCGCGCCGCGACCTCCTCGGCGGTGTGGTCCCAGATGCTCAGGATGCCGGTGGCGACGGCGGCCGTGCGAGTGGCGCCGACGATCGCGGCGGCGTCGTCGGGCGAGGGGCTGCCGCCGATCCACAGCGTCCCGTACCCCAGCGCTTCGAGCTCGGCGACCGCTTCCGCGATCGCCGCCTTCCCCGCGGCGTCCACCTTCGACGGGTGCAGCGCGCCGCTCCAGATGCCGACCCGGCCGAATACCTCATGTGTCTCAGAAGTCATGCCGGGATAAAACAGCGCCCGGCTCCCGCTATTCCCCACCGCACCCGATACGGGCCGGGATTCACCCGACAGGCCGTCATGGTGCCGTGTGCGCACCTCATGTGGGCGAGTGGCCGCGTGTGCGGGGGCGCCGCCCGGGCAACTGGCGGATATTGGATGCTCTGCGGCCCCGCAGTGTGCGTTCGCCGGACGAGGAGGTAGCTGCCGTGACAACCCCCGCCGCATCGGAGGGACCTGGAGGCAGGGAGCGACGCCCGGACGGGGGGCGCGGCGGGGGAGGAGGCCGCGATCCGCGCGAGGAGGCCGCGGCGCCGGGTGATTCCGGACTCGGCACCATCACGACGGCCGTACCGGCCCGGCTCGACCGGCTGCCGTGGTCGCGCTGGCACTGGATGATCGTCATCGGGCTCGGCACCGTGTGGATTCTGGACGGCCTCGAAGTCACGACGGTCGGTAACATCGCGAGCCGGCTCTCGGAGGACGGCTCGGGCCTCGACATCACGTCCGCGCAGGTCACCGGACTCGCCGCGGCCCTCTACGTGGCGGGTGCCTGCTCGGGGGCGCTGTTCTTCGGGTGGCTCACCGACCGGTTCGGCCGCAAGAAGCTGTTCATGGTGACGCTCGCGGTCTACCTCGCCGCGACCGCCATGACCGGTCTCTCCTTCAGCGCCTGGTGGTTCTTCCTCTTCCGCTTCCTCACCGGCTTCGGGATCGGCGGCGAGTACGCGGCCATCAACTCGGCCATCGACGAGCTGATCCCCTCGAAGTACCGGGGCCGCGTCGACCTCATCATCAACGGCAGTTACTGGCTGGGCGCGGTCGGGGGCGCGCTGCTGTCGATCGTCATGCTGAACACGGACTACTTCCCCAAGGACCTCGGCTGGCGGCTCACCTTCGCCCTCGGCGTCGTTCTCGGCTTCGTGATCCTCCTCGTGCGGCGGCATGTGCCGGAGAGCCCCCGGTGGCAGTTCATCCACGGCCACGGGGACGAGGCGGACAAGCTCGTCACGTCCGTCGAGCGGGAGATCGAGGACGAGAAGCACGAGAAGCTGCCGCCCCCGGCCGGTGAGATCACCATCCACGAACGCAGGAGCATCGGCTTCGGGCTCATCGCCAGGACCGTCTTCCGAAGCTACCCCAAGCGCGCCGTGCTCGGCCTCTCCCTCTTCATCGGGCAGGCATTCCTCTACAACGCGATCACCTTCGGCTTCGGCGCGATCCTGACGACGTTCTACGACGTGCGGAGCGGCCACACCGGCTACTACTTCGCGGTGATCGCGGCCGGCAACTTCATCGGACCGCTCGTGCTCGGCAAGCTGTTCGACACGATCGGGCGGCGCATCATGATCGCCGGTACCTACATCCTGCCGGGCATCCTGCTGTTCATCACGGCCTGGCTCTTCGACCGGGGCTCGCTGACCGCCAACACCCTCACCGCGTGCTGGTGCGTCGTCCTGTTCTTCGCCTCGGCGGGCGCGAGCAGCGCGTACCTGACGGTCTCCGAGGTCTTCCCGATGGAGACGCGGGCCATGGCCATCGCCTTCTTCTACGCGGTCGGTACCGCCGTCGGCGGGATCAGCGGCCCCCTGATCTTCGCCGACCTCACCGAATCGGGGGTCCCCGGCGACACGGCCCTCGCCTTCTCCATCGGCGCGGCCCTGATGTGCGCGGCCGGGATCGTCGCGGCTTTCCTCGCGGTCGACGCCGAGCAGCGCTCCCTGGAGGACATCGCGACGCCGCTCTCGCAGACGGCGTCCGGCACCTGAGCGACGCCGGGGGCCCGTGACGACCGCTCAGCTCCGGGCCCAGGTGACCCCGGCGCCCAAAACCGGTTGTGCACCGCCCTCATGGTGATGTCGGATCGGCGGCATGACGATCGCACTCGCGACACCGCGGGCAGACGGGCTGGGCGCCGCCGTCGGCGCACTGTGGGAGTGGCAGCACGAGGGCGCGCCGATGCAGCTGCATCCGGGAGACCTGGGCTGGTTCCGGCGGTTCGGCGCGGAGGCCGCCGCCGCGGGGGTCCGGACCTGGAGCCGGGCCGGCCGGATCCTCGCCGTCGGGCTGCTCGACGGTCCCGGGCTGGTGCGGCTGACAACAGCTCCGGACGCCCGCGGCGACGAGGAGCTGGCACACCGGCTGGCCGAGGACGTGACCCGCCCCGCGCGCGGTGTGCTGCCCGGGGGGAGGGCGAACGTCGAGGCGCCGGAGGACGCGCTGCTCCGGGAGCTGCTCGGCGAGGCGGGCTGGGACGCCGACGAGCCGTGGACGCCGCTGGCCCGTGACCTCGCGCGGCCCGTGGAGGACCCGGGCGTGCGGATCGACGTGGCCGGGCCGGAACACGCACGCCTCGTTGTCGCCGTGCACCGCTCGGCGTTCGACGGGTCACGGTTCACGGAAGGGCACTGGCACGCGATGGCGGCCGGGCTCCCCTTCGCCGAGGCCCGGTGCCTGCTGGCCCGCGACGAGCGGGGCGAGGCGGTGGCGACCGTGACGGTGTGGTCGGCCGGCCAGGGACGGCCTGGACTGCTCGAACCGATGGGCGTGCACCAGGAACACCGCCACCGCGGCTACGGACGGGCGATCACTCTCGCCGCGGCGGCCGCACTGCGGGACATGGGCGCCTCCAGCGCACTCGTCTGCACCCCGAGCGCCCGCACCGGCGCCGTGGCCACGTACGAGTCGGCGGGTCTTCTGCGGCGCCCCGAGATCCACGACTGCGTCCGGCAGGCCTGAGGGCCGCCCGCCGGGTCAGCACCCTCGCGGCGGGCCCGCTGATCATGAAACGCGCGGTTCGGGGCACACGGCGATCGACGACGTTCGTGACCTGCCGAGGGAGATGCCGTGCCGATACGCAGACCGGGAAGCGGCACACGCCGTGCCCGCACCACCGAACCGCTGCGCAGCCCCCTCCTCATCCTCGCCCTGGCCGGCGCCCTGATCTGCGGCGCGGCCCTCCTCTTCCTGCGCTTCGCCCACTGGGCCGGCGCCCACCCGGTCACCGCCGGGACCCTGGCCGTGCTCGCCGTCCCCGTGCTCTACATCCTGTTCCGGGCGATGCCGCGTACCCGGGAACTGCGCCGGGCCGCCCGCGAGGCCATGGCACCACCCCCCGGCGAAGCGGCCGGCGCGCCCCGCGACGGCGAGGTCCCGGAGCCGTTCCCCTCCACCCCGGTCCGGGCGGCAGGACCCGCCCCCGTCCCCGGCGCACGGGACGGGCTCACCGCCGTACTCCCGCCGCCGGCTGCCGACCCGGCCGCGCTCGACTTCGGCGCACTCGACCCCGACGGCTTCGAGGCGGCCGTGGCCGCGCTGTGCGAACGGGACGGCTGCCAGGAGGTCGAGGTCACCGGCGGCGCGGGTGACCTCGGCGCCGACGTCCTCGCCACCGCACCGGACGGCCGGCGCGTCGTCGTGCAGTGCAAGCAGTACGGACCCGCGCACAAGGTGGGCTCCCAGGACCTCCAGCGCTTCGGAGGCACCTGCTGGACGGTCCACGGGGCACAGCTCGCCACCGTGGTGACGACCAGTGAGTTCACGGCGCCCGCCCTGGAGTACGCGCGGGCCTGCGGCATCCACTGCGTGGACGGGGCCTCGCTCGCCGCCTGGGCCGAGGGTTCGGGCCACGCCCCCTGGGGCCCGGCGATGCCGGACACGGCCTGAGGAGCACGCTCGCGGCCACGGTGCTGAGCCCGCAGAGCCTGCTGCCCCGCATCGGGCATCGGGCCGGGGCCGGACCCGTCCGTCCTCGCCCGCGGTCAGGGGCCGGTCCCCTCCTCGTCCTCATCGGCTTCCCGTTCGCCGACGCTGACCAGCCCCGTCTCGTAGGCGGCGATGACGGCCTGCACGCGGTCACGGAGCCCGAGCTTGGCGAGGATGCGGGCGACATGCGTCTTCACGGTCGCCTCGGCCAGGTGCAGGCGGGCGGCGAGTTCGGCGTTGCTCAGCCCCCGGGCGAGCAGGCCGAGCACCTCGAGTTCGCGCGGGGTGAGCGCGGCGAGGTCGTGGTGGAGGGCGGCGGTCTCGCCGCCGCGCCGGGTGAAGCGCTGGACGAGGCGGCGCGTGATGGCGGGCGCGAGGAGGGCGTCGCCGGTACGGACGGTGCGCACGGCGGCGGTCAGCTGCTCGGGCGTCACGTCCTTGAGGAGGAAGCCACTCGCGCCGGCGGACAGCGCCGCGTACACGTAGCGGTCGAGGTCGAACGTCGTCAGGATGATCACGCGCGGCCGGTCGAGGGTTCCGGCGAGGATTCGGCGCGTGGCCTCCAGGCCGTCCATCTCGGGCATCCGGACGTCCATCAGGACCACGTCGGGCCGTGTGCGGCGGACCGCGTCGACCGCCTCCGCCCCGTTGGTCGCCTCGGCGACGACATCGATGCCGTCGGCGCCCAGGATCAACCGGAATCCGGTGCGTACCAGGGTCTGGTCGTCGGCGATGAGCACACGCGGCGGCTCGGTCACGGCGTCTCCAAGGGGATCAGGGCTTCCACACGGTAGCCACCGGCCAGGTGCGGGCCGGTGTGCAGGGTGCCATCGAGCACCGTGAGGCGTTCGCGCAGACCGATCAGCCCCCGCCCGCTCCCGGTGGCCGTGCCCGGACGCCCACCGGTATCGGTCACCTCGACCCGGAGCAGCCGCGGCTCGTAGGCGACGGTCACGGCCGCCTCCGCGCCGGACGCGTGCTTCACGGTGTTCGTCAGCGCCTCCTGGACGACGCGGTAGGCGGCGAGTTCGAGGCCCGGCGGCAGCGGCCGGGGCCGGCCCGTCACCGTCAGACCCACCGGCAGCCCGGCGTCCCGGACCCGGCCGATCAGCACCTCCAGCTGGTCCAGCCCCGGCTGAGGGGCCGGCACCCCGGCACCCGGCAGGTCGGGGCCCGTGTCCGTCGCCTCGTCCTCGTCGGCCACGGTGAGCAGCCCCATAACGTGCCGCAGCTCCGTCATGGCAGCCCGGCCGCCCGCTTCCACGGCGAGCAGTGCCTCGCCGGCCTGCTCGGGAGCGGACTTCATGATCGTGCGCGCCGCCCCCGCCTGAATGATCATCACACTGACGTTGTGTGTGACGACGTCGTGCAGTTCACGCGCGATCCTGGCCCGCTCGTGCTCCACGGCCCGGCGCAGCGCCTCGGCCTGTTCGCGTTCCAGCGCGGAGAGCCGGGACCGGCCCTCGTCGGTCCGTAGCTTCCACGTACGCAGCCCCACGGCCGCCACGGCCATCGGAACCAGGATCAGCAGCGCGATGTACTCGTTGGGCACGATCGGGGTCACCGAGTTCCCGGCCGTGCCGACCAGGGTGACGGACACCGGAAGCGCCGCCAGCGTCGCCACCCGGTGCGGGCTGTACACGGCGGCGCTGTACACGGCGATGACGAACGCGTAGAACGTCAGGCGCATCACGCTCTGCGGAGTCGCCAGGGTCGCGGCCGTCACGACGCACAGCACGGCCAGCGGGCAGCGGCGGCGCAGCACCAGGGCAGCCGAAGCGACGGCCGCGAGCGTCACCATGAACGCCAGGCCGCCGGGCCCGGACGGGCGCGCCATGACATGAGCCACCCCGGCGATCTCCCGCACCACCACGTTGCCGGCGTTGTCGATGCCGTAGTAGACGGTGGTGACGCCGAGGGCCAGCGCCACCAGCGCGTCGAACTGCCACGCGCGCCGGGAGGGACGGGGCGGCGGACCGCTCGGGAAACCGGCGTCCCGAACCGCCCGGCGGGCCCCTTCGCCCAGCCGCTCCAACCGTGTACGTACGTCCGTCACCGCTTCATTCTCGCGGGCCCGCAGCCCCTCGGAGTCCGACCCGGTACCGATTCCCGCCGGGGCGCGTACACCACTCGCCTACATCGCAGGGACGACGAACCCGCCGCTCATCCCGGCGCCGGACGGCAAGGGATCCCGGCGGCGGACGCGCGTCCGCCCGGCTCGCTCCTAGCGTTCGGTCCACCGACTTCCCCTGCGCAAGGAGCCCTTCATGAGCATGCCGCTGATCGAACTGTGCGAGGTGAGCCGCCGGTACGACGACGGCCCGCCCGCCCTGCACGAGGTGTCGCTCACCGTGCGGCCGGGCGAGGCCGTCGCGATCCTCGGCCCCTCCGGCAGCGGCAAGTCGACGCTCCTCAACCTGATCGCGGGCCTGGACCGGCCCGACACCGGCACGGTGACCGTGGACGGGGCGCGCATCGATCAACTGGGCGAAACAGGTGCGGCGCTCCACCGGCGTACCCGGATCGGCATGGTCTTCCAGTTCTTCCACCTCCTGGACGATCTGACCGTCACCGACAACGTCGCCCTGCCCGCCCGCCTGGCCGGACTGCCACGCGGTGAGACGGAACGCAGGGCGGCGGAACTCCTGGAACGGCTGGGCATCGACCGGCACGCCCGCACCCACCCGGACCGGCTCTCCGGCGGCGAGCGGCAACGCGTCGCGGTGGCCCGCGCGCTGATGAACCGGCCCGCGCTGCTCCTGGCCGACGAACCGACCGGCGCGCTCGACACCGCCGCCGGACAGGACGTCAGCCGGCTGCTCACCGAACTCAACGCCGAGGGCCAGACCGTCGTCCTCGTCACCCACGACCTCGCGCTGGCCCGCTCCTGCACCAGCCGCACGATCCGTATCGCCGACGGCCGGATCACCCACGACCAGCCGTCGCGGGCCGTCGCCCCGGAGGCCGTCCGATGAGCGCGCTCGGCAGGGTGGTGCGCTCCGGAGTGGGGCGGCGCCGGGTGCAGACGCTGGTCATCGGGCTCGCCGCGATGATGGCGGTGGCCGCGTCCGTCCTCGCCGGATCGCTGCTCGTCGTCTCCGGGGCCCCCTTCGACGACGCCTTCGCCAGGCAGCACGGCGCGCACCTGTCCGTACAGTTCGACGCGGACGAGGTGAGCGCCGGGCAACTGGCGGGGACCGGGAACGCCGAAGGGGTGAGCGAGGCGGCCGGACCCTTCCGCACGGCGACGCTCACCCCGCGCCCGGACGCGGACGGCCCCGGGTGGCCGATGACCGTGGCGGGCCGCGGCGATCCGGGCCGGGACGTGGACGAGGCCGACCTCATCCAGGGGCGGTGGCCCACCCGCCCCGGCGAGATCGTGCTGTCCGCCGACTCCGCCCTGATCCCGGTCATCGGCAAGAAGATCCACTTCACCGGTACGGCCGCCGGCGTGGCGCCGACGGTCGTCGGCGTGGCCCGCTCGGTCACCCGGACCGCCGACGCCTGGGTGCTGCCGTCCCAGATGCCGGCCCTCACCGCACCCGGCAGCGGCGGCTACCAGATGCTCTACCGCTTCACCGACGCGGCCACGGCCGCACAGATCACCGCGGGCGGCAACGCTGTGAAGGCGTCCCTGCCGCCGCAGGCCGCCATCGGCGAACAGTCGTGGCTGACCGTCAAGGAGTCCGCCGAGCGCGACACCGCCCTGTACGTCCCCTTCCTCTTCGCGTTCGGCACCCTCGGCCTCGTCATGTCCGTGCTCACCGTCGGCAACGTCGTCGCCTCGGCCGTCGGTACGGGAACACGCCGCATCGGCATCCTCAAGGCCGTCGGCTTCACCCCCGCCCAGGTCGTACGGGCCTACGTGGCCCAGGCGCTGATCCCCGCGGCCCTCGGCACCGCCCTCGGCATCGTCGCGGGCCACCTGCTCGCCGTCCCCGTCATGGCCGAGGCCGAAGCGGCCTACGGCACCTCGTCCCTGGCCGTAGCCCCCTGGGTCGACGTGGTGGTCGTCACGGGGACACTCGGCCTGGTGGCGGTGACCGCGTGGGCCGGTGCCGGACGGGCCGGCCGGCTGCGTACGGTCGACGCCCTCGCCGTCGGACGCACCGCCCCGGCGGGACGCGGCCGGTGGGCGGCCCGCCTGGCCGGGCGCCTGCCGTTGCCGCAGCCGGTCGCGCTCGGTCTCGTCCGGCCCTTCGCACGGCCCGCCCGCTCCCTCGCCATGGGCGCGGCGGTCCTCTTCGGCACCGTCGCCGTCACGTTCACCGTCGGGATGGCCGCCTCGCTGGGCCAGGTGATGAGCGCCAAGGCCCATGACGCGGCCGACGTCGTCGTACTCCCGCCCCTGCCGGACGTCGGGCCCGGCGCCGCCGGCCGCCGCGGTGAGCGGCCCGATCCCGCCGCCGTCGCCCGAGCCGTCCGGGCCACCCCCGGCACCGCGAAGCACTACAGCGCCGCGACGGTACGCGCGACCGTGGGCGGACTCACCGGCACCCGATGTGATCGCCTTCACCGGAGACGCCTCCTGGGGCGGCTACACCATGGTCTCCGGCCGCTTGGTCGACCGGCCCGGAGAGGCAGCGGTCCCGACCGCCTTCCTGACCGCCACCGGCACCCGGATCGGCGACAGCCTCACCCTCGGTGGACTGGCCGCACCGGTCACCGTACGGATCGTCGGCGAGGTCCTCGACCCGCGCAACGACGGCATGCAGGTCTTCACCGACGCCGCGACCCTCAAGGCCGCCCACCCCGACCTGACCGACGCCGGCCACCACATCGCCCTCGCGCCCGGCACCGACGCACACGGCTACGCCGACGCGCTCAACAAGACCCTGGCACCGCTGGGAGCCACCGCCCGAGCCGGCGCGCTCGACGCCGGCGGCGACATGGTCGTCACACTGAACGCGCTGTCCGCGGTCCTCACCCTGATGCTCGTCGCCGTCGCCGCGCTCGGCGTGCTGAACGGGGTGCTCCTCGACACCCGCGAGCGCGTACGGGAGATCGGCATCCACAAGGCGCTCGGCATGACGCCCCGCCAGACCGTCGCAACGGTCCTCACCTCGGTGACCGCGACCGGACTGGTCGCGGGCTGCCTGGGCGTACCGCTCGGGGTGGCCCTGCACCGCCGGGTCCTGCCCGCGATGGGCGAGAGCGTGGGCCTGCGCCTCCCCGAACAGGTCCTCGCCGTCTACCACACGGCCGGGCTGCTCCCGCTGGCGCTCGGCGGCCTCGTCATCGCCACCCTGGGGGCCCTGCTGCCCGCGGGACGGGCCGCCAGGGCCAGGACGGCGGCGTCCCTGCGTACCGAATAGGAGAAACACCGGCCGGGGCCGGGCCCGTACGCAAGGCTGCACAGATGATCGAGCGAGAAGCCGCCGTGCGCACCGTCGAAGAGCAGTTGGAGCGCGACTACCGGAAGTGGCGCGCGGTGGACGTGGGCGCGGTGCGCACGGTCGTGGTCCAGGTGGAGGAACACGAGCTCGTGTGGATCGTCTCCTGGCAGTCCGAGGAATTCGTACGCACCCGGAACCCGCGGTCCATGCTCATCGGCAGCGGCCCGTACCTGGTCGACCGCACCGACGGAGGTCTGCACCGCATCGGCGCCGTCTCCATGGCGACCGGTGCCTGGGAGGACGACTACCGGGCCCGGATACGCGGACTGCCCGTACGCACGGCCCTGGACGACCTGCACGACGAACTGCGCGCGGTGGCCGCGGCGCGCGGACGCCTGCACGCGGTGCGCACGCTGCGCGGGAAGGTCCCGGAACTGCTGCCCGCGGCGGCCCTCGCATACGTCAACGGCCTGGCGGACGGCGATGTGCCCGCGCACCTCGTGGCCGTCGCCGCCGCCGGACTCGTGACGCCTCTCGATTCCGTGCTCGCCGTGGTCACCCTTCGCGCCGGAACCGCCGGCCCCGAGCCGCGGGACAGCCCTTAGGCCGTGTCCACGCAGTCCCGTCGCACGTCAGAAGGGCGCGGCCCGCGGCGCACGGTGCGTGCACCCGGTGCAGTCGGCGGGGCAAGGTGGGGGACATGACGACGATCCTCGGCGCCGTAGTCCTCGGCACGCCCGACCCGCCCGCTCTGGCCGACTTCTACCGCGCCCTGCTGGGCTGGGAGGAGGTCGACCGGGAGCCCGAATGGGTCAGGCTGAGGGCCCCGGAACAGGAGCGCCCCGGCCTCAGCTTCCAGCTGGAGGCCGACCACACACCCCCGGTCTGGCCCCAACTCCCGGGAACCCAGCAGATGCAGGCGCACCTGGACATCCAGGTCGACGACTTGGAGACGGAGACCCGGCGGGCCCGCGCCCTGGGCGCGACGCTGGAGGAGCTCCAGCCCCAGAAGAACGTACGCGTCCTGCGCGACCCCCACGGCCACCCGTTCTGCCTCTTCCTCCCCGGCGCCTGAGGGACACGTTCGTCCACCTTCCCCGTATTCCGGCCACCTCGACGGGTCGCCCGGCCCGATACCGCCGCTCGTACGGGGCACACGTGGGACATGGCCGGGGAGGCCGCCCTGCGGAAGTCGCGAACAGGACCCGCACGGCAGGCCCCCCGGCCAACTGAACCCGCGCCGGGCATGCTGTGCTTCGGCGGTTCACAGCCCGCACCGTCCGACCCCGAAGGAGTCCGACGGGCGGAGACTACGCGCACCACACCCGGCCGAACCGTGCCACGTAGTGCCACACCTTCTTGACCGCCTGGGCGTCGAAACGCCCCGTGCGGGCCGCCGCCCCGATGACGCGGGGGTCGAGCACACCATCGACGGCGATCGCCGTGCCCAGGTCGACGTACTCCTGACCGCGGTACCCCGGGTGACGGCGCAGTTCCCCGACCGTGAGCCGGAATCCCGGATGCCACTCCACGGGGCAGCCGAGGCGCCGGGCGGCGGCCTCGACGGCCGTGTCCCGGTAGCAGGGGTCCAGCACCAGCGCCTCCACATGGCAGTCCGGGCGGACCGGCCCGTGCACCTGCGCCTCGATGTAGTCGTCCAGGGCGTCCTGACGGCCGGCCAGGGCGAGGCCGACGAGCCCCATGCGGGAGACGACCCCGAAATCCACTGGCTCAAGGAAGCTGTCGGGGTAGCAGAACGTGGTGCGCTCCAGCGTCTCGACGCCCAGCCGGAAGTGCGCCGAACCGAACCGCGGCGCCCCACCGGCCGGCTGCCGGCGGAAGTTCAACGCTCCGTAGACAGGCCGCTCGTGGGCGAGTGCCGTGTCGTACGCCCCGGCGAAGATCCGGCTCTCCCAGCGCCACCGGTCACCGCCCGGGTACGCGGTCAGGCCGCCGTTGCTGGTTCCGGTGACGAACTGCGAGCAGTAGGAGCCGGTTCGGGCCATCGACTCCAGGATCGGCACGCCACGCACCGGACGGTCCGGGTGGAAGTTGAGGGTCACCCGAAGCGCGGGGTCCGCCCGAGGGCCCGATGCCAGCGAGGCGACGTGGTCCAGGGCCCGCCGCTGCGGTGTCCGGATGGAGGAGGGGAGACTCATCGGCTCAGTGTTCCCCGAACCGGCCGGGCGGTGCACGGAATTGTGCGCGGGCCCGCCCGCCCCGGGAAGACGACGCGGTGGAGAGAATGGCCTGCGTTGCGTGTTACCCGACGGGGAGGTCCCTTGTGAGCCCGGCCGAACAGATACTTCCGCTCGCGGGCGTCGCCCTGGGAGCCGTCCTGTCGTTCCTGGTGAGCAGCACGACCGAGCGTACGAGGTGGCGCAGACAGCAGGCCGTCCGCTGGGACGAGCGCCGCCTCGCCGCGTACGCCGAGTACGCCCATGCCGTCAAGGAGTTGGCGGCGCGCTATCAGATGATCGCCGCCGCCCGCGGCCTGACGTCGGGCCCCGTCCCGCTGGAGCCGACCCCTGAAGTGCTGTCCGAGGTGGGCCAGTTGGAGTCCCGGCGCTCCGCGCTGTCGGAGACGCTGGGACTGCTCGGCGACACCGAGGCGAATACCGCGTCCAAGTCGCTGGACCACTGCCTGTGGCGGCTGGAGTCCCTGGCCCGGGGCGTGGAGATGGAGGCCGGACAGGACTGGAACCAGGCCTATCTGGAATTCCGCAACGCGCGAGACCGCTACGTCGAGCGCGCACGGGCCAGCCTCGGTGTGACCGGGGCCGTCGCCCGGGACGTGGCCTGGCCCGCCGCCTGGCGTCCCGCCGGGTCGTCATCCGCACCGTGAATCCGCGCTCCTCACCCGGCGCGGCGGCCGCGGCTCCTCCCCGGGCTCAGGCGAGGAGCCGCACGACCAGCGCCAGGAGCACGAGGGCGTAGACCACGACCCCCGTGAGCTGCCGGCTCGGCCCGCCCGCCGCGAGCGCCGCCCCGCCCCTGCGCTACCTTCCTGAAGACCATGGACGACGAGGCCGAGGCACCTTTCATCGACCCGGATTCGGACTACCCGTGCTGCTGGTTCTGCCCGGCCCTGCGGTTTCCGCGCACCGGTTTCCTCGTCGCGGACCGGCCCAGCAGGGACTGGCCGTTCGACGCGGCGGACGGCTACCGGTACACCGTGGACACCCGGACCCCGGTCTGCGTACACCCCGGCCGGGTCGGCCTGGAACCGGAGCGCAGGGCCCGGATCTACGCGGAGCCCCCACTGCCGGACCCCGGGCAGGCCGGTCCCGGGCGGGCCGGTCCCGGGCAGTCCGCGCGGCGCCGCCGGTGGTGGCGGCTTCGACCCGGTCCGCGGAGCGCTCCGGGTCAGGGGTAGCCTGCTGCCCCATGACGCGTGCCTGGTTGTTGCCGATGGTGTTCTTCGTCTGCGGCTGCGCCGTCGCGACCGGGTCGTTCCGCAGCGGACACATCGCCGAGGGCGCCACCATCGCGGCGGCCTTCACGCTGCTCGCGTACCTGAACTCGCCCCTGATCTTTCCCAGGTCGCTCGGCGCGCGGGAGGCACAACGCCGCAGCGCGCTCGACGGCCGCCCGGTCGTCTTCTGGCGCCCGGGTTGCGCGTACTGCCTGCGCCTGCGCTTCCGGCTCGGCCACCGTGCCCGCCAACTGCACTGGGTCGACATCTGGCGCGACCCGGAGGGTGCGGCGGTGGTGAGGGCGGCCAACGACGGCAACGAAACGGTCCCGACCGTCGTCGTGGCGGGCACACCCCACACCAACCCGGACCCGGCATGGGTACGCGACCAGCTGGCCCCCTCCGCACGACGGGACCGCAACGCAGGAGGCTGAACGGGACGAGGCCCCGCACAGCCTCACCTCACGCGCTCACACACCCCTCGCCGCCACCCGGGCGGGCCGCCGCCTCCGTGTCCTCGACGGCGATGCCCAGCAGGCCGGCGACCGTGCCGAGGGCCTGCCCGAGCGGCAGCGAGATCCGCGTGACGGCCCGGTCGTCGCCCCGGGTCGGCTCCCGGTTCACGATGAACACCGGCTTTCCGGCCCCAGCGGCCTGCCGGACGAACCTGAGCCCGGACATCACCGTCAGCGAGGAGCCGAGGACCAGGAGCGACGTCGCCCCGTCGATCAGTTCCCGGCAGTGCTCCACCCGCGCCGCAGGTACGGTTTCGCCGAAGAACACCACATCCGGCTTGAGGACACCGCCACAGACCGCACACGGCACCACCCGGAAGTCACCGACCTGCTCATCGGTGAGGTCCGCGTCGCCGTCCGGATTGACCGTTGCGGCCACCGGTTCGAACCCCGGATTGGCCTCCTCCAGCCGCCGCGCGACCTCCCCGCGCGAGACGAACGTTTCGCAGGAAAGACAGACGACCCGGTCCAGGCCCCCGTGCAGTTCCACGACATCCTCGCTGCCCGCCGCCTGATGCAGACCGTCGACGTTCTGCGTGATCACCCCCGAGAGCAGCCTGCCGCGCCCGAACGCGGCCACGGCCCGGTGCCCGGCGTTCGGGCGCGCCCGCCGGAAGGTCTTCCAGCCGAGGTGACTGCGTGCCCAGTAGCGGCGCCGGGCCTGAGGCCCGGCGGTGAAGTCCTGGTACGTCATCGGAGTGTGCCGGCTCAGGCTGCCACCCTCGCCCCGGTAGTCCGGGATGCCGGACTCCGTCGAGATGCCCGCCCCGCTCAGCACCAGCACACCGCCGGCCCGGAGCGCTTCGACGACGGGGGCCGGATCGGTGGTGGCGGGTGGCAGGCCGGCGGAGGGAGTCCAGCTCAGAGTGGGGCGCATGCGCATGCCTCCAGGGTACGGAACGGGCCCCGCCACCCCGAGGTCACGACAGGAGTTCGACGTACCCGTCCGTTCCGTGCACACGAATACGCTGCCCGTCCCGGATCAGCCGGGTCGCCCTCTCCACACCCACGACAGCCGGCAGACCGTACTCCCGGGCGATCACCGCACCATGTGTCATCAGGCCGCCCACCTCCGTCACCAGCCCCGCGATGCCGACGAACAGCGGCGACCAGCTGGGGTCCGTGAACGTCGTGACCAGGATGTCGCCCGCCTCCAGATCCGCCTGGGCCACATCGAGGACGACGCGCGCCCGTCCCTCGACGGTCCCGGCGGAAACCGGCAGACCCGTCAGCGCACCGTCCGGCACATCGTCCCGCTGCCGGTACGCCCCGTTGACGGCGTCCCCCTCCGACGTCAGCACCCGCGGCGGCGTGAGCGAGCAGTACGCCCGGAACGCCTCCTTGCGCCCCCGGACGAGCCGCGCGTCCACCTCGTTCGCGCGCACGACATCCCGGAACTCCTCGAAAGTGAGCGCGAAGACGTCCTCCTTCTCGGCGAGCACCCCGTCCCGCACCAGCCGCCCGGCCTCCCGCATCAGGGCCTGCTTGTAGACGAAGTAGCGGCTGACGATGCCGTACTTCGGATACTCCCGGTACCCGATGAAGGTGCGGACCCGGTCGATCATCCGCTTGGTCTCATCGGCCTTCCGCTCCCCGTCCGGGAGGGCCCGCAACCGGGACAGCACATCCCGCTCCTTCGCCAGAGCCCGCTGCCGCCCCTCCTCGAAGCGCCGCCCCGCGGCACCCGGCTCGAACATCCGCACGTTGTCGAGGACCACGGGCACCAGCGCGGAAGGGCGCTCACGCCACCGCGGCCTCGTGATGTCGATCTCGCCGACACACCGCATGCCGTACCGGTCCAGGTACGCCTCGATGGCGTCCCGCGCCCCGGCCCCGCCCGCGACCTTCGCGAGCCCGTCGAGAAAGCCGTCGTCGTCCCCGACGCCCCGCAGATACGCCACCACCTGTGGACACGGTCGCACCGCATCCGCCACATCCAGCAGCGCGAGCCCCATCTCGGACGTCACGTTGCCGGGCGCGGACAGCGTGAGCGTGTCGGCCGCGTTCTTCTCGCCCAGCCACTCCCACAGCTTGTCGTTGAGCCACCACGTGGCCTCCATCCCCGCCATGATCGCCTGAATGCTCAGCGGATCGCTCAGGACGCGTTTGTGCTCGTCGAAGGCCTCCAGCAGGAAATCGAACAACGCCGGACCGGACCGCGCCCGGATACCCCGCTCCAGGGCGGCGACGGACTCCTCGCTGCGCCGGATCAGCTCGCGCACGACCGCCGGGTCCGTCTCGACCGGCACCGGGGAGGCCCCACCGGTGGGCCGCCCACCGGGAGCGGCGTCCGGGAGCGACGGCAGGAATCCGGCGCGCCCGATGACGGTCTCCAGAGCGTCCCTGACCAGTGGATCGCCCTTCCCCATGAGGTCCAGGAGCCCGGCACGGCTCGCCGGCGAGGCCAGGCGCGCCGTGACATCGACGAACAGTCTCCCGCCCGCCGCGTGCATCGGCACCATGGCGGTCAGCTGCCACAGGGAGAGCCCCAGGGGCATCATGGCATCGGTCATCATCTGCTGATGTCCGACGGACACGTAGACGTGGTTCTCCTCGTCGTCCGCCTCGGGAACGGGGAAGAGCGTGGTGACCGGCCGGCTCTGAACGATCCGGAATTCGCCGTCGGCCAGGCACCACTCGATGTCCTGCGGGCTGCCGAAGTGCGCCTCGATCCGCCGCCCGAGCCTCACGAGCCGCACCACCTGCTCATCCGTCAGCGCCGGCTGCTCCTGCTGCTCCGGGCCGATCGGCACCTCCCGCGTACCGCCCGCCGGCAGGGCCCGCACGGCCCGCCGCTTGGCCACGACCGACTTGTCGATGATCTCGTCGCCGCGCACCCTGAAGACATCCGGGTTCACCAGACCGGACACCAGTGCCTCGCCCAGCCCGAAACCGGCGTCCACCGTGGAGACCTTCCGGTTTCCCGTGACGGGGTCGGCCGTGAACAGAATGCCGGACGCCTCCGGGAACACCATGTGCTGCACGACCACGGCCATCCGGACCGTGCGGTGGTCGATGCCGTTGCGCTGCCGGTAGGTCACGGCCCGCTCGGTGAACAGCGAGGCCCAGCACCGGCTGATGTGCCGCAGGACCTGCTCCGCCCCGATGACGTTCAGATACGTGTCCTGCTGGCCGGCGAAGGACGCCGTCGGCAGATCCTCCGCCGTCGCGCTGGACCGTACGGCGTAGGCGGCCCGCCCTCCGTGCCGGGCCAGCGCGTCCGTGACGGCCGCCGTGAGATCGCCCGGCAGGGCGAGGCCCTCGATGGTCCGGCGGATCTCCGCGCTGAGCCCGCGGACCGCCTCCCGGTCGTCCGCGTCCAACCGCGCCAGCTGACCGAGCCGCGCGGCGACGGACGGCTCCGCGGCGACCACCCGCCAGAAGCCCTCCGTCGTCACGCAGAACCCGTCCGGCACACGGACCGCCTCGATCCGCGACAGCGCCCCCAGATGCGCGCCCTTGCCGCCGACGACCGCGATCCGCTCCTCGCCGGCCTCGTGAAGATCCACCACGTACGGCTCACTCATCGTGAGACCTCCGGACCGGCCGCGCCCCGTCGCGGTGCCTCGGGCGCCCGGTCGGCGGCCGCCTTCCGCACCCGCACTGCCGGTCCCACCATTGCTCGCACGTAGTGCCTCATTTCCGCAGGTTGTGGCCTTGGCCGACGATTGTGCGCCAACCCCCGGGCCTTGCCGCAAGCCCCCCAGTGCGCTATAAATTGGGCACGGCAGGGAGAGTGTTCTCCCTGCCTTCGCTGTTGTACGCCGTGCCGGCCGGGCCGTACGCCACCGCCGCGCGACCCGCCACCTCCCCGGGCTACGAAGCCGGCTTGCCCGCCCGGAGGAGCACCGGCCGCAACCGGCTGTAGCCCCGCACGGACACGGGACGCAGCGGCCGCAGCGCATAGCCCGCAGTCCCCGCCAGCTCGCCGGCGAGCGCGGTGTTCACCAGTACGGAGGCGGGCCGGGCCACCGCGGTGAGACGGGCCGCGATGTTCACCGCCGCCCCGTACACGTCACCGAAGCGCCCGATGACGGCACCGTGGGCCAGCCCGGTACGCACCTGCGGCAGCACCGGGTCGGCGTCGGCGCGGGCGGTGAGCTCCAGGGCGATGCCGGCGGCGGCCGCCGCCGAGTCGCACACGAACAGCACCTCGTCGCCGATGGTCTTCACCACCTGCCCGAGGCCCTCGGCCACCACGTCACCCGTCATGGTCTCGAACCGGTCGAGCACCCGTACGAGCGCGGCCCCGTCCAGTCCACGGCTCAACCGCGTGTAGCCCACCATGTCGGTGAAACCCACCGCCCTGTCACGTACATGCGCACCATCACCGGGCGCGCCCGGCGCCGAGCCGTCCTCCCGGACCTCGGAGAGCACATGACCGGCGTGCGCCACGAGGTGGCGCCGCCACACGTAGCGCTGGACCAGTTCGATCTCCGGCAGCAGCGCCGCCATGTGGTCCAGCAGGGCGTCCCGGCCGGGCGCCGGGCCTTCGTCCCCGTCCGTCCAGTCGCGCAGGGTGTGCATCTGCCAGTCCGCGAGCCGGGAGAGATGATGCCCGAGCGCACGGGCCATCATCGTCTCGCTCTCCTCGGTGATGAGCCCTGCCGCGACCAGGCGCTCCCCGGCGCGCAGGGCCTCGACATCGGCATCCGTGAACACCCTCGCGTCCTCGTCGACCGCGGGGAAACCGAGCGCCCGCCAGACCCGCACGGCATGCTCGAACCCCACCCCGGCCCGCTCGGCGACCTCCCGCCGCGTCCACACACGCCCCCCGCCGAGCAGCACCTCCTCGACGGACCGCGGCGCCGAGTCCTTCGGCCTCCCGGGAGTCGTGGCGCTCACGTGGTGTGCACGATCAGCACATCGAGGCCGGCCCTTCTGGCGACATCCGCCGGCACGGAACCGAGCAGCCGCCCGGCCAGTGAGCGCAGCCCGCGGTTGCCGACGACCAGCAGATCGGCCGAGCACTCCCGCGCGGTGCGCACGAGCGCCGGAACCGGATCGCCTTCCACGGCGACCGACCGCACCTCGGCCGCGCCCTGGAGACGGGCCCGGTCCCGGGCGGTCCTCAAGGTCTCCTCAGCGGGCGCCGACCCCACGACCTGATAGGCCTCCGCTCCTAACTGGTCCTTCGCGAGGGCGAGTTCAGGGCCGCGCATGGGTGCGTAGGCGCAGGTGACCACAAGCTCGGCCCCGCACACCGCGGCGAGCCGCGCAGCGGCCTCGACCGCCGCGAACGACGATTCCGATCCATCCGTGCCGACCAACAGGGTCCGATAGGCAGTCAAGGCAAACTCCTTACTCCGAAGTAAACTTACTTCAGAGTAAGGTATGCCGCCGCCGAAGGTGAACTCCTTGAGCAGGCGCGGGAAGCGGGCGGTCACCTGGACGAGGGAGGAGACGTCCGTATGACGTTCCCCGGCCCCGCCACGGACCGGGGCACCCGGTGCCCGCTCCGAGGCGGCACGCCGGATCCGTCACGCGAAGGAGAAGAGGGCGGCGGCTTCGGCGGGCGTGACCGCCTGACGACGCCCGGGGACATCGTGGACGGCGGACGCACCCTCGGAACGCAGCTGGTCGGCACCGGCGTCCCGAGCCGTGAGGGCGGCGTAGGCGCGGATGTCCGCGGCGGTGAGGTCGGTGCGGCCACGTTCGGTGTACTGCTGGAGGAGGTGGGCGACGCCCGGATCGAACCGCAGCATGGTCACCGGGGCGTCGAAGCGCCTGGCGAGGGCGATGAGCCGCGCGCGTGCCTGTGGCGTGACGTTCGTCGACTCGGCGACCGCGCTGCGTCCGGCGGCGAGCCTGGCGACAATCCTGCGGTCGCGTTCCTCGAAGATCCGTGTGTCCGCCGCGTCGGATTCGGCGCCGGATTCCACTTCGGATTCCGTTTCGGTGGCCGGGGCCCCGAAGAGCTCCGCGCGGATCTCGTCGCTGGACACCACGGCTTCCGCACGGATCTGCCCGCCCGCGATCAGCGCCTGAACGAAGCTGGTCTTGCCCGAAGCCGGTGGGCCCACGAGGACGATGAGCCCTGCCGGGACCCGGACGGCCGGGGCGGGAGCGCCGAGGCGAACGTCGCCCGCGCGGTCGGGGGCGCGGCGGTTCAGTCGCCGCCGCATCCATTCCAGAGGATTCTTCGGCACGCGCCCATCTTGCCTCCCGAGGGCCTGCCCCAAGTGATGCCGAGCCCAACCGGAGAGGTCGCTCAGAAGGAACTCCTCGGACTCCGCTCCGTACGGGACCACGGCCGAACGCCGTGTCATGCGGGCGCACCCGGCCCGTTCTCCCCTGCGCCGTCGCGGCGGCCTGTCCCCGCTGGTCCGTCCCGGCCCGCGAGTTCCTACACTCGCGGGATGAACAGCCTCAGGTGTACCCACTGCGGGACGGTCGGCCTGGCCGACGGCTTTGTCGAGGACGCGGGCGACCACTCGCGCGGATACGCGCGATGGATCGAAGGCGCGCTGGAGCGGGGAGTCTTCGGGGGAGCCAAGCGCATGGGCCGGCTTCGGCGGCAGATAGAGGCGTTCCGCTGCCCTAAGTGCGGCCACCTCGAACTGTTCGCCACGGGCGAGGTGTAGCTGCCGTCTGTCGGCGCGGATCCGCTTCGAAGGGGTCCGAGTGGTCATGGACCGACTCTCCGGCGGGCCGCCTGCCCCTTCATGAGACGCCGCACCCGGCCGAGCGCGTCGCCGTACCCGAACTCGTGACACGCCCCCCTGCCGCCCCCGGCGCCCGGAGCGGAGGTCATGCGGGACTCGGCTTCTTCCGGTCCCACTGCCACGTCCACAGCACGCCGGGGCGGTGGTCATGTTCGTAACCCTCGCCCAGGTGCCCGACACGTTCGATCGCCTCCGCGGTGCGGGGATCGTCGCGCAGGGCGAGACCGTAGGCCGCTTCCAGCCGTGTCCACTGGCTTTCCTCGCCGGTAAGGGCCGCCAGCGCATCCGCGACGGCGGCCGAGCGGTCCGGCGAGAACGCGAGCTGTTCGGCTGCCGCCTGGCGTGCAAGGGGGTCGGAGTCCTCGGCCAGCCCCAGCAGAGCACGGATGAGGTCCAGTTGCAGACCGCTGTCCCTGCCGGCCGCCCTGCACGCCTCCACTCTCACCCAGGGGTCCGGGTCGTCGGCGAGGACGGCCAGAGCGGCCCCGGCGGACGGGGACGTGGCGACTTGCTCCTCGACCAGGGCGTACGGCACCTTGCGGCGCACGCGCGGGTCCGGGTGGGTGCGGAGCCGGAGGCCGACGGACTCCAGAAGGGGGTGCTCGTGCTCGGTGTACGTGTCGAGGACTTTCGCGAGGACGCCCCCGTCGGTCTCCTCCAGCGCCCAGACGGCCAGCAGATCGCCGGATTCCGCCGTGCGATAGGCGGTGTCGCCGATGGCCGATGCCAGGAGCCAGAGGTAGAGCGCCACGAAACGACGGTGCTCGGGGGAGGGATGGGACCGGTGAGCCACCACGGCCGACCATGTCTGCGGACTGCGGCGCCTGCTGAGGGTCCAGCAGGCCGTCCACCAGTCCACGTGGTCCTCATCGGAACGGATCGCCCGGTCGACGAGCTCGTCCACCGGCGTCAGGACACGGAAGGACCATTCCAGTTCGGTCAGGACCGCGCCGTGCCCCGCTCGTACGGTGCGGCCGCCCAGCGACACCTCATCGACGTAGTTGTACCCGTCGTCCAGCAGCCGTACGGACACGACCGGGCCGCAGGCACCCGTCCTGCGCCGCAGCTCATCGGCGGCTCCGTTCGCGTACCAGGTCCTGGCGGAGGACAGCAGCCGGTCACGGGACGCTCCGGAGAGCCGCGGCACCACATCGCCGGCCAGCATCGCCGTGACGATGTCCGGGGAACCCCCGTCCACGCCACGCCCAAGCGGTGTGGATCCGTCAGGCTGGACCAGATCGGGGTCCGCGCCGCCCTCCACCAGGGCGTTCACGACCGCCGTGTCGTATGCCGCGACCGCCGCGCACAACACCGAAACCCCGTCCACGCCCGCCGTGTCCGGATCGGCGCCCTTCTCCAGCAGGCCCCGCACCGCAGCCGCGTCGCCGCACCCGACCGCTGTCGACAACCGCTCCCCAAGACCGTCGCGGTCCATGTCCGCCCTCCTCGCCCACGCGCCCGAACGGTGGGAGCCGCTCACGGGCGGGCACCGTACGGAAAGCCACAGGCAGGCATCGTGCCACGCCCCCGCCGGCCCCTTGACCCCCGGCGTCCGCACCTGACGGGCAGGCCAGCCGCCTCCTCACGGGCCGGGCGCGGGCGAATGCCCCGACCCGGGCCTGTCAGTGGTCCGGTGCATGATCGGCGCATCGGTTCAACCTACGGATGGGAACGCTATGCCGATCACGAATCAGCGGGTGGCGGAACGGAAGTTTCTGCGGCCGCTGTACGCGGACACGTACTTCCCCGACCATGTCCTCGACAAGGGCAGAGCGATCCTGATCCGCTTGTGCGAGCGGATCGAGGCGGAGCAACCCAGGGACCTGACGGGGCTGTACGCGCTGACCCACGCGGCGACGGAGGAATTCAACCGGCTGGAGGCGGAGTTCGAGGCGGCCGGGAGCGAGATAGAAACGGTGGCGCGCGAGGAGATCGCCGAGGACTTCTGGTTTGTCGCCTCGTCCTACGGATTCACGGACGCCGACGCGGAGGAACTGATCGCTCCCCGGGACTGGTGACATCGCGCCGCCGCGCCAGGGGCAGCCGTTGAACTCCACGCTCACCGCGGCGTTCCGCCAAATGGGGTGGGCGTGGAGTGGTACATGCGTGTTCTCTCGGCGGGGCGTTGGACGAGGCCGAGGATGTGAACGGTATGGGCCACCGGCCAATCACAGCTGAGAGCGGGAACTTCACGTGGCGGACGCAACAGGCTCCTCGACGAAGACCGGCGCGTGGACGGAGGTGCGCGACGCGATCACGACCAGGGCCGTACTCGTCATGGTGGGAGTGCTGCTGCTCCAATTGGGCTTCGCACTCTCGTACATGGGGGCATTCCACGCTCCCGAGCCCCACCGGATCCCGATCACCTTGGTTGCCCCGCAGGCGGTGCGGGCAGACCTGGTGGCCCGGCTCGACGCACTGCCCGGCGACCCGTTGCACGTCACCCCGGTCCAGGACCGGGAAAAGGCCCGGGCGCGGCTGCTGGAGCGCAGGACCGACGCGGCCCTGATCGTGTCGGTGACCGGGCGAACCGACACCTTGCTGGTCGCCTCGGCGGGCGGGCCGTCCGCGGCCGACGCAGCCACGAAGATCGTGCAGGCCGTGGAGCGCACGCAGAACCGTGCCCTGGTGGTCCGCGACATCCGCTCGCCCGCCGCAGGCGATTCGCGCGGACTCTCGTCCTTCTACCTGGTGCTCAGCTGGACGATCGGCGGCTACCTCGCCGCGTCGGCGCTGAACATGGCGGCCGGATCCAAGCGGCCCACTCTCCTGCGCTCCCTCGTGCGGCTGGCGGCGATGCTGCCCTACGCCCTCGTCTCCGGCATCGGTGGCGCGATCATCGTCGGGCCCGTGCTCCACTGTCTGCCCGGCGCCTTCTGGGAACTCGTCGGCATCGGCACGCTGGTCGTCTTCGCCTCGGGCGCCGTGGGCGTGGCCCTGCAGTCGCTGGCCGGGACGATCGGGCTGGGGCTCACCATCCTCATCTTCACCATTCTCGGCAACCCCAGCTCGGGCGGGGTCTATCCGGCGTCGCTGCTGCCGCCGTTCTGGGCCGCGATCGGCCAGGCCCTGCCGCCCGGAGCCGGGACCACGGTGGTCCGCAACACCGTCTACTTCGACGGCAACAACACCACCGGGGCCCTGTGGATCCTCGGCGCCTGGGCCTTCGGGGGAATCGTGGTGGCGATCCTGTCCGCCGCCCTGCGCGACCGGCAGCAGCGGCCGCGGTCCGAGGCGGCCGCCCCCACCGGACCGGGGCCCCGGCCCGACGCGTACTGAGGCCCTACCGGCCCGGTCCTCGGGCTCAGTACCGGAAGCCGACTATGCCGAAGCCGGGCAGCGCCTTCGCGCGCCGCATCCAGTCGAGGCACTGCTCGACAGCCCGCACGGCCTCCGGCTCCCGCGGCGAGGCCGGACCCGACCCGGCGTCCGCGCCCCTGGCGGCCCCGTACTGCTCCAGAGCCTGGGCGACGCGGTCGGGCGGCCACTCTCCGCAGCCCGGCGTGAAGCTGTACGGCACCGGATCGGGTGGGCCGCCGTGGCTGAAGGACTCCACCGACACGGCGGTGATGCCCAGGGCGCCGAGCCCCTGATCGACCACGGACAGCCAGTCGCCCCGGTGCGGTGTGAAGCAGTCGTTGGGAAGGAACGCGCCGGAGAACGAGCACAGCCGCTCGTAGGCATACCCGTACTGGAAGGCGTGGTTCCGGTCCTCGCTGAACGGCCCGCCATGAATGACCGCGCGCAGAGCCGCTTCCGCCGTGGGGGCGCCCTTCTCGATCTCGTCGCCGTGATAGTCGTCGTCGCGCGCCAGACTGTCCGCGAACCGGGCGCGCAGCACCTCGAACAACTGGTCGTCGCGGGAACCGACCAGGGCGCGTGCTGCCGCGACATCGAGCAGGTAGACGCTCAGCGAAGAACTCATGGAACGAACCTACGGGACGCCACTGACACCGCCGGGCGGCAGCCGGCGCCGGCTCCTCGGTCTCCTCATCCCCGGTCCGGCTCCGACACCACACGCATGCCCAGCCCGCGCACCCGGTAGATGCAGGTGTCGTCGCCCCACAGTGACGCGTCCGCCACCGCGTAGGGGCCCCGCTCGTCCGTGCCGCTCTCCACGATGTCCATGTCCACCCGGATCAGCCGGTGGGCGGGGGTGATCTGGCCGCGGTACGTCCAGGCCGTCTCCCGGTCGGGGAGCACCGGCTCGAACCGGGGGCGCGGCACACCGGCGGCCGCACCGCCGTCGAGCAGGTGGAACTGGAGCAGCTGGCACATGGCCTCGATGCCCAAGGAGCCCGGCTGTACGGGGTCCTGGAAGAAGTGGGCCCGGAAGAACCAGGCGTCCGGGCGGACGTCCTTCTCCGACCGCAACCGGCCCAGCCCCGCACAGCCCCCCTGCGGCCAGTAGCCCGTGATCCGGTCCAGCATCAGCAGCATGGGCCCCGGCAGACGCAGTTCGCCGCCGCAGTAGCGGTCGGGCCGCGAGGTCAGGTCGACGGTACGGTCGCAGGGCTCGGCCAGACGGTTCCGGTCATCCGCCGACGCGGCCAGGCCCTGCTGGTCCTCGAAGGCCGACCTCGGGAAGTAGCCGAAGACGGTTTCGAGAGCGAACACGGGCACGCCGTCGGCCGAGCACGACACCCGGAACGACTCGATGATCAGGTCGCCGCTGCGCGAGACGCGCGTCAGTTCGGCGCGGGTACGGACCGTGCGGGCCGCCGGGGTCACCTCGCCGGTCACCGTCCCCGTGCCGTCGAGGTTGCGGAACAGCAGGTCCACGTCGGTCGTCAGGGCGCTGCCCACGTACGAGGCGAGCCAGCCGCAGGGTTGCAGCGCGGTCTCCATGAGGACCGCGAACGGCATGGTGCGGCCACCGCTCTGCTCGAAGAACCACGCCCGGTCGGGCACGTCGTACTCCGCGACGACACAACTGCCCTCCCGCATCCCTCCCTGGGCCCCGTCCACCGACACGATCCGGCTCATGAAGTGGTACGGGGGACCGGGGAGCCGCGCCACCCCCCGGGGGCCGTCGAAGCGCTCGTACATCGTGCCGAACGCCTCGCTCGGCCTGCCCCAGGCGCACGCCAGCAGCGACGGGTAGTCGAAGGGGAACCCGTCGCCGGCCGTGGCCACCGGCCCGTCCTCACGATGGCCCACCAGCCCGCCCAACCGAGGCAGAGGTACCGGGGCTGCATCGGTCTGTACGGCACCGGGGCCCGTCAGCCGCCACTGCGAGAGCGGCCAGTCGGGCACCAGCCGCAGGGACATGCCGCGGCCCAGAAACGCCTTCGCCCCGTCCACCGAGCCCAGCACGTCGGCGTGGAGTGTCGGCACCGGGCCCGCCGAGACACCGCGTACGAACACCTCGTAGACGACGCGTCGGTTCCCGGGCGTCGCCTGGCCCCGGCACTTGGTCCGGTAGGGCCGGCCGTCGACCGGTTCGAAGCGCCAGCCGTCCCGGTCGACGGTGTACCCCATGGCTGTCAGGTAGAAGGCCATCGCCTGGAGGCCGCCTTGGAACATCAGGGTGCCGGGCATGCAGGGGTCGTTCTTGAAGTGCCCGGCGAAGAACCAGTCCTCCGGTGCCAACGCCGTCTCGGCGCGCAGATAGCCCCGGCCCCACGGGCCTCCGGCCGGGTCGAAGGCGCTCACCTCGTCCAACAGCCGCAGCCTGCCGCCGTCGAGGTGCGGCGAGCGGATGTGGGCCGCCGTGGCCTCCCAGCCGGGACCGAAGCAGTCCGCCGGCCGCCCCTCGGCCAGGGCCCGGAGGCGCTCCGTGCCGAATCGGGTCCGTTCGCAGGGCACGGCGGGCGGGTCGAGGGGCAGGGAGCCGTCCGGCGGACACTCGGCCGGGTCCCACCGGATCCCGCCGCTTCCGGAGAGTTCCGCGGGGGTGAAGAAGCCGGCCTGGCCCTCGCGGACACTGAGCCGTAGCTCGCCGTCCACGTAACAGTCGTAGTGGAAGAAGGCCAGCCGCACGCCCTCCGCCTCCGCGTGGCCGTCGATATGGATCTCGAAGGACAGGGTGTCACCGGCTCCCGGCGGGGGACCGTGAAAGGTCACCTCGCAGCCGAGCAGCCGGTAGGCGCGTTCACCCCGGTTGAGGAGATCGGCGCCCAGCCAGCTCAGCAGGAGCAGGTCGGCCTGGCCCGCCTCGATCAGCAGGCCGGACGGCATGCGCCCCGTGGAGTCCAGATACCAGCTGTCGGACCGGATGTCGGTCTCCGTCCAGATCCTGCCGTCGGTGCGCACCGGCCCCGGCATGGCGAGGGCCGCGGGCACCGCGTCGATTCCGGTGACCCGGTCGGCGAACAGCATGGGAGGGCCCGGCATCCGGGTCTGCACCGCGTATCCGTCCTGCTCGGCGAACCGGGGCCCGAACAGGGCGGAGATCTCGTGCGCCGCGAGGTACTCCAGTTGCGCGCGGTCGAACTTCGGTCCCGGCTTCGGCTCGGGCGACGGCGGTGAAGCGGGCAGCGGTGAAGCGGGCGCACCCGGCACGGGGGCGGGCTTCGGCCGCACCGGGGCGGGCGAAGCGAGCCGGCCGGCCGGACGGGGCGCGGCGAGCCCGGGCGACTGCACGGGGCCGGGGGCGGGGGCCCGGGTTCCGGCAGAAGCCAACGCGGTCACGGTCAGCGCCGACATCCGCAGGAATCGCTGGTGGGTCCCGGTGTGGCAGGCCATCACCTCCCGGTGCAGCTCGGCGGCCCGCAGACCGAGCCGGACGACCGCGGCCCGCGCGCCCTCCGGCACCGGCACAGCGGCGGGGGAGGCGGCCGGGAGCGTGGCGGGGCTCTCGGAGACCCGGGGTGCCGGGGCGGCCGGACTGCCGTGGTCGGGAACCGGGGCCAGTTCCGGGGCTCGGGGCAGGGTCGTCACAGCGGGCTCCAGGTGGGGCAGGGACGGGGACGGGACCACGGGAACGGTGACGGTGGGCCCGGGATCCGGGAGTCCGGTCGAGGCACCGCCGAGCCGGGCGAGCAACTCCTCGTGGCGCACCGGAACTCCGGCGACGACGAGTTCGGCCACCGACAGACACAGCTGCCGCAGACCCGTGTCCTGCGGGGCGTCCAGCGCCACGGCCACGTGCTCCCGGTCGCCGAGCACCCGCCTGATCCAGCCGGTGCACAGCCTCCGCGGCCCGTGCTCCACGAAGACCCGGACCCCGTCGGCCCAGGCCTGCTCGATCATGGCCGCGAAGTCGATCGTGCCCATGCCCTGCGCGGTGATCGCATCGGCCGCCCGTTCGGTCGTCGGCCGGTAGGACCGCCCGGTTGCTCCGCTGTAGAACCGCACACCGGGCACGTCCACCGTGGGACGGTGATGGACCGCGCGCCACACCTCCCTGACCTCCGCCAGCTCCGGTGCGTGGGCCGCGATGTCGTAGTCCAGCTCGATGGCGAGGCCGGCACCCAGCCGGGCCACGACTCCCGCACACGCCCGGGACTCGCCGCCGATGACGCAGATCCCGGGAGCGTTCACCGCCATCAGATGCACGGCGGCCTCCTCGGCGAGCGCCGCACGGACCACGTCCAGCGGGGCACCGACCAGGTAACTCGCCCACTTGGAACCCCGGACGCCCCGCCGCTGCCAGTGCCGTCGCACCGCCCGGAGCTCGCCGCTGAGCTCGGTGGTGAACAGGCCGCTCTCCCGCGTGGCCTCGTACAGCCCCTTCGCGTCCGGCCACGCCCCCAGCGCGACCAGCGCGGCCGACTCGCCCGAGGAGTAGCCGATCGCGGCATCCGGCCGCAGCCCGAGCACCTCGCGACTGAACACCGTGTGGCACACCGCCAGTTCCGCGGCGGTCCAGATCTGCTGGAGCACCCCCTGTCGCACCCCGGACCGCAACCGCGTACCCCGTACCCCGTGTCGGTCGCGGACGGTCTCGGCCAGCGACGGCAGGGCGAGCATCAGCTCATGGCCCATGCCCTCGTAGGCGGCCGAGCCGTTGGTGTACACGAACGCGGTCCGCCCCTCGACCGGCGCGTCCCGGTACAGCACGTCGGCCGGCCGGGCCCCGCCCTCCGCCAGCCAGCGGCGGGCGGCTTCCCTGCGGTGCGCGGGCACGGTGTCCCCGTCGGCCACGAGGGCCAGCCGGGCCGGGCCCGCGCCGGACTCCACCCCGGCATCCAGCGCGGCCAGTACCTCCCGGCGGTCCGCCCCGGAGAAGACGTGCAGGCTCGGAGCAGGACCGCGCAGCCACGGCCGGGCGTCCCCGGCGCGCAGCCGTACGCTCACGGCCGGTCCCTCCAGCGGCGCCACCGCGACCCGCGCGGTCCGGGGAACGGCCCCGGTGTCGGCCGGCTCACCCGGGCGGGGGACCGCGCGGTGCTGGAGGGCGAGCGCGGCGACTGCCACGGAGACCAGCCCGGACGCCGCATGAGCACGCCCGAAGGCCGCCGCCGGGTCGAACGCCACGTCGGGGCCGTCGCCGATGACCACGTCCGGCGCGTCGGCGCATTCCTCGTCCAGCAGGGCGACGACGGTGTCACCGTCCCCGCGCGCGGCGTCCAGCAGCTTCAGGACGAGGACGACCGCCGCGTCCCCCGGCACGTCCTCGTGCCCCAACTCCCGCAGGGCGGCCCGGTGGACCGCCTGGCAGCACTGGTCGGCGGCACCGACGAGCGCGGCGTCGGCCTCGCCCGCACGCAGGGCCCTGGCCGCGAGCTCCAGCGCGACCGTCCCGGAGGCCTCCTCGGCGGACACCGTGAACCCCGGCCCGCCGAGGTCGAGTTGGGTGCTGATGCGGTTGGCTGCGAGATTCGGCATGCTGCCCACCACGCCCTCCGCCGTCATCGGCGGAGCAAACGCGTCCCGGGCGGCGTCCGCCGGTACGCGGGCGCTCGGTCCCGCCTCCTCCAGCCAGTGCGGCACCCGCCAGCGGGCACCGGCCCGAGCCACCTCCGGGTCCACCCCCGTCCCGATGACGACCATGGTCCGCTCGCGGGGCAGCCGCACCGACCGCACCGCCTCCCGGGCGGCCTCCAGCACCAGGAGCTGATGGCGTACGGTCCGCTCCAGACCCAGCGGAGGGAAGCACAGATCCGTCAGCCCCACGGCGAACTCCGCGGCAGGACCACGCCGTTCACCGCCCAGCACCGCCCGGCGCAAGTCCTCCGCGGACTTCCCCTCGCCCACCCGGGCACCGATCGCGACGATCGCCACCGGGGCACGGCCGTCCGCCCTCCCGGCCGCCGCCCCAGAAGTCGCAGCCGAATCCGGGTAGGAATCCTGGCGGGACTCCTGAGCGCGGCCGGTCCGCCCCGAGCCCCGCGCCGGCCGGGGCACGGCCGGCCGTGACACGTCGTCGGGAAGGTCCACGATCAGGTGGGCGTTCGTGCCGCCGAACCCGAAGGCACTGACCGCCGCCCTGCGCGGCCCCGTCCACTCCTCCGGCGCCGAGAGTACCCGCAAGGGCGTACCCGCCAGCGCGTCGAGCGGCCGTCGCACCCCGAGCGTCGCCGGACGCACCCCGGCCCGCAGCGCCCCGAGCACCTTGAGCAGCCCGGCCGCACCGGCCGACGCCAGCAGATGCCCGACATTGGACTTCACCGAGCCGACGGGCACGTCATCCGCCGCACCGAAGACCCGGGCCATGCCACGCGCCTCCACCGCGTCCCCGACCGGCGTCCCCGTCGCATGGCACTCGACCAGCGAAACCGACTCGGGGGCGACGCCCGCCATGTCGTACGCCAGGCGCATGGCCCGGACCTGGCCCTCCTCGGACGGGCTGATCAGCCCGGATCCGCGTCCGTCGTTGGAGAGCCCCACGCCCCGGATCACACCGAGCACGGAGACACCCGAGGCCCTGGCGTCGGACAGCCGCATCAGGGCGACGAACCCGGCGCCCTCGCCGTGCACCAGCCCGTCCGCGTCCTGGTGGAACGGGCGACTGCGCCCGGTACGGCTGGTCGCGGACAGCCCGCAGAACCCCACATGCAGGTAGAGCGGATCGGGCCGGCTGACCGCACCCGCCACCATCAGATCTGCCGTGCCGTCATGCAGCCGGTCGCACGCCAGCTTGACCGCGTACAACGAGGACGCACAGGCGGCGTCGAGGGACCACGCCCCCGCGCCGAGCCCGAGCGCGCGGGCCGCGAACACGGCGGGCAGCCCGGAGGAGAAGCGGTTGCGGGCGTCGGGACGTGGGCGGCGCGCACCCGCCAGCAGGGCGTCGCGCAGCGGCGGTCGCTGCGCGGAGAGCCAGACGTGTTCGGCGAAGGCGGCCCCGGTCTGCGTCGGGTACGACAGATTGCCCAGCACCAGCCCGCCGCGCGGCAGCGGACCCACCCGGCCCGCCTCGGCGAGCGCCTGCCGCACCCCGTACAGGACCCAGTGGAACAGCGGATCCAGTGAGGAGATCCGCTCCGGGGCGACGCGGAAACCGCCCGGATCGAAGACGGAACCGAACCCCTCGACATAGCCGCCGACCTCGCTCCAGGTGCGGTCGAGGTGGTCGTCCACCGAGCCCATCACCCAGCGGCGCGGGACCCGCCACCGCCCCGCCGGGGCGGCTGACAGGCTGCTGCGGCCCGCGGCGATGTTCTCCCAGAACGTGTCCGGGTCGAGCGCACCGGGCAGCACACAGCCCCGGCCGACGACGGCGATCGGTTCGAAATCCATACGGGCGCTCACTTCGAGGACAGGGCGGGAAACCGGCAGGGCGTGGGTCCGACGGCGGTGTCAGGAAGGACGGCGGACGAGTTCGACACCGATCAGCTCCAGCAGGACGGACCCGTCGGCATCGACCAGTGCCGCGTCGCAGCGCGCCCCCGTGGTGTGCGCCTTGCGCCCGCGGACCACACACCGCACGGCGCCGTCCACCGGACCGCGCCGGTGCACCCTGCACTCGGCGACGGCCATCGGCAGCGTCCCCGCCCCGAGCACCGCCTCCGCCCAGAGCAGGGCGAGTTGCAGGGCGCCGTCCGCGGCAGCGGCGTCGAGCGGCCAGTGCGCGCCCGCCCACTCCAGGCCGCGCACGCCCACCACGGTCGCCTCGGCCCCGTCGTCCGACACGCCGCTCACCTTTCGCAGCGCGTGGAACCGGGGCCCGTGGAACAGGGCCGTCCCCGCGTACGGGGAGGACGCGTCGAGCGGCTTCAGACCCTCGGGGGTCTCCCACGGGTCCGCAACCGGGCTGTCGGCCCAGGTGTCCAGCACCGCACGGTAGAACGCCAGACCGTCCTCGCCCCGCAGCTCAGCCTCCAGCCCCGAGGGCGCACCGGGCGCGCCCGTGCTGCCGAGCAGGGAGAGCAGGTGGCCCGTACCCGCGAGATCCGGCAGGGGGCACGTCCTGTACACCCGCAGGTCCCGCAAGGCGAACGGTCCGGCCGGCAGCCATGAAGCGGCCGCGCCGGCGAACCAGTTCAGGGCCATCGCCACGGGCAGCACGGGGACGTCGGCGGGCGCGTGGTCGGCCAGTTGCGGCAGCGAGTCGGAGCGGACCAGCAGTTGCGCCCCGGAAGGACCGGCGGCCGGCGCCAGGGCGGCCGGGTCGTCCCCGGCCACCAGGACGACGCGGGCCTCCCCGGGAGCGGTGCCCAACTCGGCGGTGAAGGCGGCGGCGCCCTGTTCCAGCGGGATGAGCGGAACCCCGGACCGGCCGAAGTGCGCCGCGAGGGACGGCGTCACCATGCCGCCCTGCCAGGGCCCCCAGGCCACGCACCGCACCAGGCAGCCGGGGCGGCGGGCCTGCTCGGCCGACGCGACCTGATGAAGGACCTCGTTGGCCATGGCGTAGTCGCTCTGCCCCGGGTTGCCGAACACGGCGGCCACCGAGGAGAACAGGCAGATCGTCTCCAGCGGATCGTCCGCCGTCGCCGCCAGCAGAGCCCGCAGACCGTCCACCTTGGTGGAGATCACCAGCTCGGCCTGGTCGTCGCTCTTGTCGGCGATCCGCTTGTCCGCCAGCACACCCGCACCGTGCACGATGCCGGTGACCGGACCCCAGGTGTCCCGTACCTCGCGAAGGGCGGCCGCGAGGGTGTCACCGTCGCGGGCATCCACCCGGACGTACCTGACCGGTGAGCCGGCCGCCTCCAGCGCCGCCAGCGTCGCGCGCACCTCGCGCGCCGCCAGGATCTCCCTGGCCCGCGCCGCGATCCGCGCGGGCGAGGAGGCCGCCGCGCCCGCACCGGCGCGTTCCGCGAGCAGGCGGGTGAGCGACGGCTCGTCGGACGCCGACTGGAGCCCCTCGGGTTCGGTGCCCGGGTCGGTTCGGCCCACCAGGACGATCCGCGGACGGTGGGTCCTGGCCAGGTCCAGCAGGGCGGCGGCGGTCACACCGCGCGCGCCGCCGGTGGCCACGATCACGGACGAGGAGGTGATCCGCCGGGCACCGTCGCCGGAGGACGTCACCGCGGAGGGCACCATCCGCAACAGGGCCCGGGTGCCGTCCGCGCGGAGGCCGACCTCCCTGTCGGCGCCGCCTTCGAGCAGTTCCCGTACGACCGCGTCGGCGACGGTCTCGTCGTCCCGGCCGCCCCGCTCGCAGTCGACGATCCTGACCGAGCCGTCCGGCCACTCCTTCGCCGCGGTCCTGGCCAGACCGGCGACCCCGCCGAGCCAGGCACGGCCGGCGGCGCGGCCGCCGAGCCCGAAGTCGCCCCCGGTGTCCTGCACGGTCACGAACAGGGCGCCGCCTTCGGCCGCCCGCGCCGCCACCGTACGCGCCGCACGGAGCGCCGACCGGTGGACCTCTCCGGCCGCCTCCCGCGTGGCGGCCGCGGTCAGCCCGCCGAGATGGACGACGGCCCGTGCGTCCGGGGGCACCGTCGCCGCGAAGACGGCGTTCACGCCGTGCTCCGCGAGCTTGCGGGCGACCAGGCCGGTCAGCCCGCACCCGTCCGGGCCCTCACCGGTCACGACGACCGGACCGCCCAGCAGCCCCGCTGTCGCCAGGCCGGCGGCCGGTGACTCCACCATGCGCGGGACGAGCCTCGTCAGCGCGGCCTGCTCGCCGGACGCGGCGTGGAGTCCGGGAAACCCGGCACCCTCCGGAGCGGCGGTGCCGGCGGAAGACGCGGGTCCGGGGCCCGTGGCGAGCGCGTCGACGATCTCGCGCAGGGTGTGGAGCCGGCCGAGGTGCCCGAAGTCTCCGGCCGCGAGGTCACCCAGCTCACGGCGTACGGCCGACAGGATCTCGACCCGCTTGATGGAGTCGACTCCGAGGTCCGCCTCCAGCTCCATGTCCATGTCGAGCATGTCGGCCGGATAGCCGGTGAGCCGGGCCACCGCCGACAGGAGGAGTTCTTCCAGCTCCGACGGCGACAGGGACACGACACCATCACCGTCACCATCGACCGGAACCGGAACCGGAACCGGAACCGGAACCGGAGCCGGTACGGGTACGGGATCGGCGGGTGCCCGAGGTACGGGGTCGGCGGGTGCGGCCGGAGCGGGCACGGCCGCCGTGGTGCCGATCGCCCCCGTGACCGGCGTCCGCGGCGGTGACGAGGGGAGGGAGAGCGGCAGCGGTCCCGGGGGAACGGGTGCGGTGAGTGTGTCCGTGTCCCCGACGGAAGGCATTCCAAGCATCGCGGCCAGGCTCGCCTCGGTCATCCGGAGAAAGGCCATGTGACTGTCCGCCAGCATGCGTTGGCAGGCCGCGTGGGCCTCGGCCGTCTGCCGGTGTACCTGGTCGACCGCCGCGTACAGGCCGGCACTGTGCGGGATGGCCTCGGGCGCGCGCGTGGGTGCGGGTACGGGCGCCGCCGGCTGGGCGTGAACGGGAGCGGACGCGGGGGCGTACGCGGGCATGGGGGCCGCCTCGGTGTCGGACTCGGATACGTGCGCGGGCTCCGGCCGGTGTTCCGGTTCGCCCTCCGGCCCGGGGGCCGGCTCGGCGGCCGCGTGGCAGTTGGCTCCGCTGATCTTCACGGTCATTCGGGGCGCGCGCTCCTTCGCAGAGGTTTCGGGCGAGTCGTAAGGGGCCCAGAGAGTGCCGAGGTCGAGGGGGACACCGAGCACGGCGAGTTCACCGAGCGCGGTGTGCAGGCTGGTGACCCCGTTGCGGCCCGGCCGGTCCAGGGAGACGGCCGCGTGCCGGCGGTCACCGAGAATCTGTCCCACCAGGACGGTCAGCGCGTTCCCCGCGCCGATCTCGACGAAGGTCCGCACGCCGCTCGCGTACATCGCCCCGATCTGGTCCTGGAACAGCACAGGCGAGGCGAGGTGACCGGTGATCCGGCGGCGCACTTCCTCGGGGGCCGAGGGGTACGGCGCCGCGTCGGCGTTGCCGTAGACCTCGATCCCGGGCCCCGTGAGCGGCACAGTGCGCAGATACGCGGAGAGCGGCTCGGCGGCCGGTGCGACCAGCGGGCTGTGGAAGGCGTTCGACGCGGCCAGCCGCCGGGTCACCACCCCCTCGTCGGCGAACGCCGTCTCGGCGCGCCCGACAGCCTCCGCGGACCCCGAAAGCACCACCTGGCGGGGGGCGTTGTGATTGGCCGGCCAGAGATCACCGAATCCGCCCCCGGCCAGCACCTCCGCGACCTGCTCCCGGTCGGCCGCCACGGCCAGCATCGCACCCGGCACACCCGCCGCGTCCCGCATCAGCTCACCACGGCGACGGGCGAGCCCCACCAACGACTCGGCGTCCAGCACACCCGCGCAGTGCAGCGCCACCAGCTCACCGAAGCTGTGCCCCGCCACGCAGTCCGGACGCAACCCCAGCTCCCGCACCACCTCCAGCACCGCCAGCGCGTGCACCGCGAGCGCGGGCTGCGCCCACTCGGTGGCGTCCAGCAGCGCCCGCCGGGCCGCCCGTTCCTCCTCGGTGAAGGCGGGCGGCGGGAACACGGCCCGGTGCAGGGGCCGCCCCTCGAAGCGGGTGCCGCCCAGCCGGTCCCACACGGCCTGGGCGGCGGGCGCCAGCATCGCGAGGTCGGCGCCCATCCCGACGTACTGGGAGCCCTGTCCGGGAAACAGGAAGCCGATGCGGCCGGGCTCGGGCTCCCCGTACGCGTACCGGATTCCGGACGGTGTGGAGAACGCCGTGCCGGGCCGCTGTCCGATCAGCGCGAGCGCCTGCCCGTACTTCTCCCTCAGGTCCTCACCGTCGTCGGCGACGATCGCCAGGCGCACCCGGTCGGTGGGGGAGAAGGCGGTGTGGCTCTCCCGCGCCCGCGCGGCGAGCGGACGGCCGTCGTCCGGACCCGGGAGCGCCAGGTCCGCCGGGGACGCGCCGCTGAACAGGACCAGTTCGCCCGGCGCCGTCCGGTGGCGCAGGGCCACGCGGCCCGGGGCGCCCGAGGGTTCGTACTCCTCCAGCGTGACGTGGAAGTTGCTTCCGCCGAAGCCGAAACTCGACACCGAGGCCCGGCGTGGATGCCCGGCGGGCCGCACCCAGGGGCGCGTCTCGGTGTTCACGTAGAACGGGCCGTCCGGAGCGGCGGCCGCCGGGTTGGGCCGCTCGACCTTCACGGTCGGCGGCAACACCTTGTGGTGCAGGGCCATGACGGCCTTGAGCAGCCCCGCCGCGCCCGCCGCACACTTGGTGTGGCCGATCTGCGACTTCACCGAACCGATCGCACACCAGGGGCCGTCCGTACGGCCCGACGCCCCGAACACCTCGCCCAGAGCGGCCAGTTCGGCGGTGTCCCCGGCCTTGGTGCCCGTCCCGTGCGCCTCGACCAGTTCCACGGTCTCCGGCCCGTACCCCGCGTCCTCGTAGGCGCGTCGCAGGGCCTTCGCCTGCCCGTCGGGCAGCGGGGCGTAGATCGCCGTGCTCCTGCCGTCGGACGAGGTGCCGATGCCCCGGATCACCGCGTGGATCCGGTCGCCGTCCCGCTCCGCGTCCGCCAATCGCTTCAGCGCGTACATGACGACCGCCTCGCCGAGCATGGTGCCGTCCGCCGCGGCCGAGAACGGCCGGCAGTCACCGCTGGGCGACAGCGCGGGCGTCTTGGAGAAGCAGAGGAACATGCCGACGTCGTTCCCCGTGTCCACACCCCCGCTGATCACCAGATCGGCCCGGCCGAGCGCCAGCTCACCGACCGCCGTGGACAGCGCCGCCAGGGAACTGGCACACGCGGCGTCGGTGGTGTGGTTGATGCCGTGCAGATCGAACCGGTTGGCGATCCGGCCGGCGACGACATTGCCCAGCAGGCCGGGAAAGGTCGACTCCCGCCACGGAGCGAATCGCGCCGAGATGCGGTCGCACACGGCCTGCGCCTCCGCCTCCCCGAGACCGCTCTCCCGCAGCGCGGCGAGCCACACCGGGCGATGGGTGCGCCCGTACATGTGGGGGAGGAGTTCCAGGGCGGCCGCGCCGAGGACGACACCGGTCCGCTCCCGGTCCACCCGGTCCCGGCCCCCGGCGTCCGCCAGCACCTGGTCGGCGACCATCAGAGCGAGGAGCTGCGACGTGTCCGTCGACGACAGACCGGTGGGGGGCACCCCGTACGCCATCGGGTCGAAGTCCACCTCCGGCAGGAACGCGCCCCGGCGGGCGTACGTCTTGTCGGGCGCGGCCGGGTCCGGATCGTAGTGGTCCTCCACCCGCCAGCGGGACGCGGGCACTTCGGTGATCAGGTCCCTCCCGCCGCACACGATCCGCCAGTAACCGGCCGCGTCCGTCGCGCCGGGCACCAGAGCGCCCACCCCGACCACGGCGACGGGGTTGCGGCCGGACGGGGCGGCGTCCACGGCATCTCCTGGAATCGGGGGCATCGGCAGGGCCGGCGCCTTCGGAACGCCGGGGCCGCTCACGCCAGCTCGCACGGCACGTAGGTGAAAGCCTGGGGCGGCAAAGGAACTCCATGGGTACGCAGTTGATGGGCGCGGGTGAGCACGGCCGCGCCTTCGAGCAGGTTGAGAGCGATCTGCACCACGGTCCGGTGCCGGGGTTCGGCCAGCCGGCTGCCCGCCACCCACTGGTTGAAGGCACCCATCGACGGCCCGCACCAGATCTGGTAGTCGGCCCGCCGCGCCCCGTGCCCGGTGATCGCCCAGCGGCTCGAACTGCCCAGGTACCAGCGGAAGACCAACGCCATCCGGTGTTTCGAATCCGCCTCCGCGCGCGTGATCTCGGCGGGGTCGCGCTCCTCCCAGAACGCCCGCGTACGCTGCCAGACCTCCTCGAACGGGGCCCGCAGCACATCACGTTCGAGCAGGGCCCGCAGGGCGGGCGGGATCTCCTCCAAGGAGCCGTGCGCCCGGTACGCCGCGTGGAGCCGGCCGGCCCGCTGCGCGAACATCGTGCCGCGCGACAGCACTTGCAGCTTCACCCCCAGCTCGAACATGTCGGCCGCCGGGGCCATGGC
The DNA here is from genome assembly GCF_030719295.1 of Streptomyces sp. Mut1. Lineage (NCBI taxonomy): Bacteria > Bacillati > Actinomycetota > Actinomycetes > Kitasatosporales > Streptomycetaceae > Streptomyces > Streptomyces castrisilvae. Next base: position 7,602,905 of record NZ_CP120997.1, read on the forward strand.
CACATCGGCGATGTCCGCGTCGCACAGCATCGCCTTGGCCTCGTCGGACAGACCGGCCTCGACGGAGGTCTGGTTCACCGACCCGATGACCACGTACGACGCGCCGAGTGCGAAGGCACCGGCCACCGCGTCAGGAGTGCCGAGGCCGCCGGCCGCACCGATCCCGACCGGCCGGCGGTATCCGAACCTCCGGCAGAGCGTGTCGCGCAGCGCGGCGATCCTCGGCAGCAGGACCGACAGCGGCCGGTTGTCGGTGTGCCCGCCGCTGTCCGCCTCCACCGTGATGTCCTCGGCCACCGGCACACGGGCCGCCAGATCCGCTTCCTCCCGGGTCAGCCTGCCCTCGGCCACCAGGGAGTCCAGGAGGGCGGACGGGGCGGGGGAGAGGAACCTTTCGGCCACCTCGGGCCGGGAGACCTTCGCGAGCATCCGGGTCGGCCGGACGATGTCCCCGTCCGCGCCCCGGCGCAGCCCCCGGGCCGAGCACCACACGACGGCCGGGGTCAGCTCCATGTACGCCGACGCGGAGACCCGGGGCACACCGCAGCGCACGAGAAGCTCGGCGACGCGCGTCTCCAGGGCCGGTTCGGCCGGTGAGTGGATGAGGTTCACACCCCAGTTCCGGCGCCCGCCCAGCTCGTCGACCAGCGTGCGTACGGCCCGTTCCACCTCCCCGTACGCCAGCCCGCCCGCGCCGAAGAAGCCGAGCATGTCCCCCCGGGCCATCGCCGACACCATGGCCGTGGTCGCGATTCCGTTCGCCATCTCGCCCGCGACATAAGGGAACCGGACACCGTGCGCCTCGCAGAAGGTACGGCCGCCGAGCCACTCGGGGTACAGCGGAGGCAGCGTTCCGACGACCCGGCCCGAGGGCGTGGGACCGTGCGCCAGCCCCAGCTCACGGCCGTCCGGCCCACTGACCACGTGGACCGGCTCACGGATGCGCCGGGCGCAGGCCGCGATCCCGTCGGGCGCGAAGGCCGGCGGGGACGCGGCAGGGGAGCCGGAAACAGTGGCGAGGAGGGGCACGGGAAGGCTCCAACGGGGCAGGACGCGGATCGGTCGAGGGGGAAGGGCTCTGAGGTGGACTGGCCCGAGGTCAGGCGCAGCGAGCGGGCGGGGACGCCGCCGCGGGTGGTCCGGACAGCGGCAGGGGGCCCGGGGCCAGGCCGGACCAGAGGTAGTCGAGGCCCACCGGGGCGGATGCGGCCGACGGGCCCAGCAGCGCCCTGACGCGGGTGTCGTCGAACCGTCGCCGGTGGGCGAGGTAGGCCGTCATGCCCGGGTAGAAGTCCAGCAGAGCCTCCAGGGCCGACGGCCTCCCCGAGCGGCCGGTGACCAGGTCGATCGAGAACGGACCCAGCCGCTCCAGCAGGGCCACGAACGTCGGCACGGGCACATCGCGGTCATGGACGACGTGGTACGTGTCGACCCCGCCCGAGGGCGTCCGCCCGGCCAGCCGCACCATGACCTCGGCCGCGTGCTCCACCTGCAAGAGGTTCAGCCGGCCGTGCCGGTGCCCCACCATCCGGACGCGCGGGGCGGACCCGGCGTGACGCCCGGGAGCGTGCGGTGACACACCACTGTCGCCCGCCGGCCCCGCGGCGCGCAGCGCCTCCCGCAGGATCCGCTCGATGACGAGCAGCGGATGCGAGGGAAGTTCGGGGTGCGGCGGCAGGTCGGTGACCAGGATGCTCGGCCGCAGGACCAGGACCGGCCGGCCGTGCTCCCTGGACCAGGCGTGAACCAGCAGCTCCGCCTCGTACTTGGAGCGTTCGTAGGCGTTCTCGAAGCCGCAGGTGTCATCGAGTTCGTCCTCGTACGCCACCCCCTCGCTCCGTGACCCCGCCACGAAGGCGGTGCTCACGTGGTGCACGCGGGGCCGCAGACGGCTCGCCGCCGCCAGCTCCAGGACATGCCGTGTCCCTTCGACATTGGTCCGGCGCAGCTCGGGAAGGTCGCCCTCCAGGTTGATGCTGCCCGCGCTGTGCCAGATCGCGCTGGTGGTGTCGGCCAGCTCCCGGAACGCCCGCTCCGGCAGCCCCAGCCTGGGCAGCGCGAGATCGGTCTCCACCACCCGCAGCCGGACCGGAAGCTCGGCGGTGAACGCCTCGGGTGCGCCCGTCAGTTCGAAGAACCGGGTGATCCGGCGCAGCGCGTCCCCCGATCCCGCGTGGGCCAGGACTGTCAGCGACCGGTGCGTGTCGAGCAGACGACGCAGCAGGCGCAGTCCGAGAAATCCGGTGGCGCCGGTGAGGGCGACTTGCACGGCCATGGCTCCAAGGGCTTCGGAAGGACGGGCCCGCGCGGAGGCGGGGGAGGGGAGCGTCGGTGGGGCGACCGGGACGGGACACGACACGCCGTCCCGGCGGCGGGGCACGCCACGAGCGGCTCGACCGGCCGGTCCGGTCCGGTGCTGCGAGCGTTCGCCGCTTCCCCGACGTCCCCGGCCTCGCCATCAGCTCGTCGGCCCTTTCCGGGCGCGATGATCTCCGGCGCACGGCACACGATGACAGACGGCGGCCGGAGCGAACGCCCCCGATTCGGCCTGCTCACCCGAACGGAGTACGGCGCACGACGGCAGGCGCACGCCGCCACCGAAGGCGGAAACCGTCCCCGCGTCCGTCCCCGCCCAAGAGGCCCGTCCCCCCTTCGAGGGATCTTGCCGAGCGCGCCACGGCCGAGGCGTCTTCGACCGTGCCGTGCCGGACAGCCGTGGCCTCCGAGCCGAGGGAGAGCAGACACGGCACGGGCGACGGGCATCGCAGCGGTCCGAAACGAGCTACGGAACCAGCCGCCGCACCGCGCGGGAATGCGGGCCGTTCGGGAAGGGCGTGCGTCGGCCGCCGGGGCCGGCACACCGTCGCGCGCGGTCATCCTGAGGAACGCGGCGGGGCTGGATGGCCGGCCGCCGTCCACAACGTCCCGCCACGGAGCCGGTCCGCGGCCCGCACCCGTACCTCCGCCCCGCCGGCCCGCACGCACCGTCACGCATTGGAGCCGAAGCCCCATGTCCGATTCCGATCAGTCCGGCTCCCCGGCGCAGTCGGCACCCACGCCGACCGCCCCGTCGATCCCGCCCGCCCGGCCCGCCCCGTCCGCTCAGCCGGACCACCCCAGCGAGCCGGGCCGGACCGAGCGCCCCGCTTCCCCTCCCCACCGGCCCGCCCACTCCGTCGACCGTGCCTTCCTCAACCTGGAACGCCGCCGCCCCGACGTCCATTGGGACGCCGGCGGCGTCGCGTACTTCAGCGGCCCGCCCCCCGCCCTCGCCGACCTCCGCGCATACGTGGGCCACGGCCTGGGGAAGCTGCCCCTGCTGACGAGCCGGATCGAGGGCGGCAGGCGGCCCCGCTGGCAGCCGGACGCCGGCTTCGACGTGGACCTGCGTGTGCACGAGGTCGTCGCCGAAGGCCCGGCCGGGTGGGACCGCGCCCTGCACACCGCGCTCAACGCCCCGTTCGCGGCCGGTACCTACTGGGGGGTCTGGCTGATCCACGGCCACGCCCCCGACGCGTACGCCGTCTGCTACCGCTTCCGCCACGCCTGTCAGGACGGTTCGGCCGCGGCCATGACCTTCCGGGCCATGCTCGGTGAGGGGGAGCCCTCGGCCCGGCCGGTGCCGGACCGGAGCCGTCGGGCCGCGATGCCCCGGCGTGTGGCCTCGGCCGTCGGTCTGGCCGTGAAGTTCGTCGCGCGCACCCTCGTCGTGCGTGGACACCGCCCCGTCGCCGTGTCCGTCCCCGCCGGGGAACGGCAGTTGTGGCGGGGCCGCGTACCGGTGGACACCCTCCGCCGGATCGGCGAGGCCCGCGGCGGCTCGGTCCACGACGTGCACCTCGCCGCGCTCACCGGGGCGTTGAGGGCCTGGTCACAGCGCTCGGGTGTACCTCTCCCACGGGTGACGGCCGTACTGCCCGTCGACGCACGGCGCCCCGACGAGGAACAGACCTGGGGAAACCGCTGCTTCGCCCTGCCGCTGGAACTCCCGGTGCGGATCGCCTCGTCCCACCCGGACGGGACCCCGGACCGTGACGCGGCCCTGCGGCGACTGGACCACGTCATGGCGGCTACCCGGAAGCTCCGGGGTGACGTGTGGCGGCAGGCCATCGGGGACCTGGTCCGCTTCATGCCGGCCCGCCCCACCGAGTGGTACATGCGCAGGGTCCTCTCCCCACGCGTCACCAACGTCATGGCCACCTCCATGCCCCTCGCCGACAAGGGCAGCCTCGGGGAGAGCCAGGTGACCGGCACCGCACTGCTGCCCCTGCTCGTGCCCGGACACCTCTTCGCGGTCGGGCTCTCGTTCTTCGGTCAGTGGGCCGAGGTCTCCATGGTCGCCCACCGCGGCCTGCCGCTGGGCGAACTCCTGCCGGAGCTGTGGGAGCAGGCCGTGAAGGAACTGGAGGACGGCTCGGCGCCGGAATGAGGCGGGCGGCCGCCGCACGGCCTGCCGTGCACGGCACCCGCACGCCACCGTTTCCCCTGTGCGGTCCGCTCGTTGGTGTCACGGGCGGGCCGCTCACGCGGCCGGACGCCCGGCCGGACCACCCGCCGGGCCACGGAACCTCCCGTCCCGGGGCCCCTCGGGAAGACCTGTCACGACGGAGCAGCGCGATGGACGTCACGGATGTGCACCACTCCTACCGGCAGCACGCCGTGCTTGGAGGAGTCGACCTCCGTCTGCGGCCCGGCACGCTCGCCGGGATCGTCGGGGAGAACGGCGCGGGCAAGACCACACTGCTCAAGGTGCTCGCCGGTGAACTCAGGCCCGACCGGGGGACGGTGCGACACCGCGGCAGATTCGGCTACTGCCCGCAGGCCGTCGTCCTGGACGACTCGTTCACCGTCCGCCAGCACCTCGACTTCTTCCGGAGCGCGTTCGGCCTCCCCGACCTGCTACGGGCCCGCGAAGTGATGGAGATCCTCGCCTTCACCGAGTACCTCGACCACCGGGCGGGCCTGCTCAGCGGCGGCTCCAGGCAGAAGCTGAACCTCACCCTGGCGCTCATGCACGATCCGGACGTCCTGCTGCTGGACGAGCCCTACCAGGGGTTCGACTGGGAGACATATCTGCGCTTCTGGGAGCTGGCGACGAGCCTGCGCGACGCCGGACGCTCGGTGCTGGTCGTCTCGCACCTCGCGTACGACATCGACCGGCTCGACCTGCTGTGGCGTCTGGAGGGCGGGCGACTGCACCGCCAGGACACACGTACGGAGGCGACGGCGTGAGGCGGCACTGGTCCCTGTTCACCACAGCCTCCCGGTACGCGCTGATCGGCCACGCCCGCAACCGGTTCGCGATGCTGCTGGTCGTTGTGTACATCCCCGTGTGGATCGGCCTGGCCTACGTGGCCATCCCCGACCGGCCGGCACCGTTCCGGCTGCGGGCCACGGGCGAGGTCCTGTCCCCGCCCGGCAACCACCTCACCCAGATCACCGGCGCGCTGAACGCGGTCACCCTGATCGCCGGCTTCATGATGTTCGCCGCCACCTTCACCGGCGGCGCCTTCGACCGCCGCCTGGCCATGGCGGGTTACCCGCGCTACCACCTCGTCCTCGCCAAGCTCTCCGCGCTCACCCTGGTCTGCACGGCCGTCGCCGCCTACGCCACGGCCGCGGCCGGCTTCGCCTGGTCCCCCCGCCAGCCCCTCATGCTGGCCGCCGGACTGTTCCTCGCCGCCCTGACCTACGGGGCGCTCGGCGTGGTCTTCGGCTCGGTGCTCCGCCGCGAGGTGGAAGGCATGTTCGCCATCCTGATGATCAGCATCCTCGACGTCGCCCTGCAGAACCCCCTCTCCAGCTCCGGTTCGGACAGCCCCGTCGTGCACTTCCTGCCGACGTACGGAGCCGTGCAGGCCAGCATGGCCGCGGCCTTCTCCGACGCCCCGGTGGGCGAGGGCCTCGCGATCCAGGCCCTCTGGCTCACCGGGGCCGCCTGCGCGGGACTGCTGGTCTTCCGCAGGCGCACCCGCGACGCGCTGCCGCCCCAGCGGACGGCGAGCGTCCCGGCGCCCGCCCGGTCCAGGGAGGCCCCCGGCCGGCCGGAAACACCCCGGCGCCCATCCCGCTCGCGACAGCCGTGACCTACGAATGCCGGTGATCGTTCTGTAGCCGCGGGCGCCGAAGCGGCGCCCGCGACAACACCCCCTCGTGCAAGGAGCACCACCCCCATGACCCTTTCGCGTACCGCCCGCAGCACGGTCCTCGCCGTCGCCCTCCTGTCCGCGTCCGCGCTCGCCGTCCCGTCCCCGGCGCAGGCCGCCGGCCTGCCGCCCGCGTGTCAGGAAGCACTGCTGGAAACCTTCGACAAGTTCCCCGTCGTCGACTTCACGGTCCCGGACAAGGCCAAGAACACCATGCTCGGCGAGGTCCTCGGCCTCAGCGAGGCCGACCAGAAGGTCTTCACCGAGAAGGCGTGCGCCGCCTGGAACACCTGGGCGACCGACAACGGCCAGGCTGTCGCAGCAGACCTGGACACCCGCTACCGCAACGCGGCCGGGCCCGTGTGCAACAAGTTCGCCAAGTCATCCCTGGCGACGATCAAGAAGTACGCTCCGAACGTGCCCGCCGAGACGCGTGAACTGGAGAAGCTGGCCAAGCGGATCTGGAAGAGCTCCATGGAGAAGCTCACCGCCGGCGCCACCAACGCCGACTGCCGTGCCGCGTACGACGCGGCGAAGGCGGGCTGGTAACGGAACCCGCCGGGCCGCGACGCGCGCCGGACGGGTTCCCGTCCGGCCGCGACGCGGCGACCGGCCCGCCTCCCGGCCCGTCATCTCCCCGGATCCCGTGACCTTCGGCCGACCACCGTCCGACGCTCACCACCCGTGCGCCTCACCGCGCGCCGGGCGGCGCCGCACACGGCAAGAGCAAGCCCTGTGCGCTCGCTGGAGCAGGTGATTCCGGCCTGTGCGCGTTCCACGTTCACGTGACATGGGCAATTTCCGATCAGCGGTCCTCACCGTTGAGAGGGACACACATGACGAGCCAAGCAACCCAAGCCGAGCTGGAAAGCCTTCTCCACCAAGCCCTGCGGAACACCCGGACGGCCGCGCGCTGGACAGCCGCCACCGACGAGACGTGGTGCCGGGTCGCCGCGCGGTCCGGGACCGGTCGCGACCAGGGCTGGAAGTTGCACCTGTCGGCAACGGCCGCCACCGCGCCGACCGTCCTCGCGAAGGCCTTGGACGTACTCCTGCGGGACGAATCCCCCTTCAAGTTCGCCCGCTCCCTCGACCAGGTGAACGCACTCAACTCCCGTGCCACGCCGCGCGGCAGCTCCGGCAAGTTCCTCACCGTCTACCCGCGCTCGGACGACGACGCGGTCCGGCTCGCCCGCGAACTGCACGCGGTGACAGCCGGGTTGGCCGGCCCCCGGATCCTTTCCGACCAGCCCTACGCCCCGCACAGCCTGGTGCACTACCGCTACGGGGCCTTCACCGGCCGGCAGCGGCTGTCCGACGACGGCCTGCTGATCTGGTACATCGAGGACCCCGACGGCAATCCCGTGGAGGACGAGCGCAGCGGCCGCTACTGCCCGCCCTCCTGGGCGGTCTGCCCCTTCCCCGCCGCGGTGCCCCTGCCTCCCGCCAAGGGGGAGGCGGCCGGCGGCCAGGTCCTGCTCGGCGGCCGATTCACGGTACGGGAGGCGATCCGGCACACCAACAAGGGCGGTGTCTACCGGGCCACCGACATCGACACCGGGGCACCCGTCATCATCAAGGAAACCCGGCCGCACGTGGAGGGCGACGCCTCCGGCCACGACGTCCGCGACTGGCTCCGCGCCGAGGCCCGGACGCTGGAAGCGCTCAGGGGCACGGAACTCGCCCCGGACGCGCTGGGGCTCTTCGAGCACGGCCACCACCTGTTCCTCGCCCAGAGCGAAGTCCCCGGCGTCAGCCTGCGCACCTGGGTCGCCGAGCACTTCCGCGACGTCGGCGCGAAACGCTACCGGGCCGACGCTCTGGCCCAGGTCGCGCGACTGGTCGACCTGGTCGCGGCAGCCCACGCCCACGGCTGCGTCCTGCGCGACTTCACACCCGGCAACGTCATGGTGCGCCCGGACGGCGAACTACGCCTCATCGACCTGGAGCTCGCCACCGTCGACGCCGCCTCCTGCCTGCCGACCCGGGTGGGAACCCCCGGCTTCAGCGCCCCCGAACGCCTGAACGACGCACCCGTATCCGTGACCGCCGACTACTACAGTCTCGGCGCGACCGCCTGCCTCGTCCTGGCCGGCAAGGTGCCGAACCTGCTGCCCGAGGAACCGCCCACGAGATCCGACGAGGAGCGACTCGCCGCCTGGCTGAGCGCCTGCGCCGGACCCGCGGATCTCCCCGATGGCGTGGCGGACATGATCCTGGGGCTCATGAGGGACGATCCCGCCGAGCGCTGGGACCCCTCCCGGGCGCGCGAGGCCCTCCGCAGGACGGAAAAGGCGCGCCCCGCGGCGCCCCGGCACGGCAGCCAGGGTCCCGCGGTGCGGGACGAGGACCGGCACGACGCGGTCGCCGGACTCGTGAACCACCTCATCGACTCGATGACCCCGGCGGACGACCGACGCCTGTGGCCCGTGTCCACCACGGCCGGGCAGACCGACCCCTGCACCGTGCAGCAGGGAGCCGCCGGCCCCCTCGCCGTACTGACGCGGTACTTCGAACTCACCGCGGACCCCGGACTGCCCGAGCTGATCTCCACCGCCGGCCACTGGGTCGCGGACCGGACCGACACCCGCTCCACCCGCCCCGGCCTGCACTTCGGGGGCCGCGGAACGGCCTGGGCGCTGTACGACGCCGGACGCGCCATCGATGACCCGGCGCTCGTCGAACACGCGCTGACACTGGCCCTGGCCCCACAAGAACCCACGCTCCACCAGGACATCACCCATGGCACCGCCGGCAGCGGTATGGCCGCCCTCCACCTGTGGCACCGCACCGGCGACCCGCGCTTCGCCGAACTGGCCGCCGACGCGGCCGACCGGCTGACGGCCGCCGCCCAGCGCGGCCCTTCCGCAGTCAGCTGGGCGGTACCCGCGGAAGCGGTCACCGGGGAGACCGGCAAGCGATACCTGGGCTTCGCCCACGGATCCGCCGGCATCGGCTGCTTCATCCTTTCCACCGCGGTGGTGACGCAACGCCGGGAACACCTGGAGCTTGCGGTCGAGGTCGGCGAACACCTGCTGCACAGCGCCGTACTCATCGGTGAAGCAGCCCAGTGGCCCGCCCAGGCCGCTGACGAGCCCACCGCCCCGTACTGGTGCCACGGCGCGGCAGGCATCGGCACCTTCCTCGTGCGGCTGTGGCAGGTCACCGGTGACGACAGATTCGGTGACCTCGCACGGCGCAGTACTCGGGCCGTCATGGAACGCGCCTCCCGCGCCCCCCTCTCCCAGTGCCACGGACTGGCGGGCAACGGCGACTTCCTGCTCGACATGAGTGCCGCCACCGGGGAACCCGCCTACCGCGCGATGGCCGATGAGATGGGCCGCCTACTCCTCACCGAAGGAGCGCGCCGCCACGGGCACGTGGTCTTCCCCAACGAGTACGCGGACGTCTCGACCAGCTGGAGCGACGGGGCCGCCGGAATCCTGGCGTTCCTCCTACGGCTCCGCCACACAGACCCCCGGCACTGGCTCGTCCAGGTGCCGGGCTGAGCGGCAGAAAATCTGCCGCCCACCCCCCAGGAGAAGGAGAATCCAATGGAAGCCCAGGACCTCGAACTGCTCGCCCACCTGCACGCCCTTCCCGAGACCGACCCCGTCGGCGCCGACGGAGCCCAGTTCTCGGCCACCTGCGAGTGCGTCGGCCTGCTGACCGTGCTCAACACGGTCTGTATCGGCATCAGCTGCGCCTAGGACCGGCACCACGTCCGGCCGGTGGCTGCCCCGGGGCAGCCACCGGCCGGACCGCCGGCCCCGACACCCGACACGACTGTTCCCCCGACACGCGGCACGCGGACCGGACAGCGCACGGCCTCGCGCCACAGGCCGAGCGGAACCGAATGGTGACCACCAGACGAGGACCGGATCCATGCAGCTTCACACCGGTGATGACCATCTCGCCCACGCGGCCCCCGCAACGGCCGCCATCGCCAGCCCGCACACCGCACACCACCCCCCGGACCCCGAGTACGCCATCAGCACCCGCGGCCTCGTCAAGAGCTACCCCGGCCCGGACGGCACGACCACCTACGCCGTCCGCGAGCTGGACCTGGACGTACGACAAGGCGAGACCTTCGCCTTCCTCGGCCCCAACGGCGCGGGGAAGTCCACCACGATCGCCATGCTGTGCGCCCTGGCCCGCCCCACCGCCGGACACGCCACGGTGGCGGGCGCGGACGTGCGCACACAGCCCCACCAGGTACGGCAACGGGTCGGCATGCTCTTCCAGCAGAGCGCCCTGGACCCGGACCTGACCGCCGAACAGAACCTTCGCATTCACGCACGCCTCTACGGGATCCGACGCGTCCACGTCCGACAGCGCGCCGCCGAGGTACTGGAGGTCGCCGGACTGACCGACCGGCGGCGCTCTCCCGTACGCACCCTGTCCGGCGGAATGCGGCGCCGCCTCGAAATCGCCCGGCAACTGCTGCACGCACCCAGCCTGCTGTTCCTGGACGAGCCGACCACCGGCCTCGACCCCCATGCCCGCGCGCAGATCTGGGCACATCTCCACGCCCTGCGCGAGCGGCAGGGCACCACGCTCTTCGTCACCACTCATCACCTGGAAGAGGCGGCGAACTGCGATCGCGTCGCCATCATCGACCGCGGCCGACTGGTGGCACAGGACACCCCCCGCGCACTGAAAGCGGCGATCGGAGACGACAGCGTCATGCTGCACACCAGCGACGACACCACAGCACACCGGATCGTCCGCCGGATCGCACCGCCCGAACACTCCGTCACCGTGGACCCCCACGGCGTATGCCTGCGCGTACCCGACGGCAGCTCCTGGATCCCCCGCCTGTGCGCGGCGCTGGAAGGCCACAGCATCGCCGTCCGCGCCGCCTCCGCGACCCCGCCCACGCTCGACGACGTCTTCTTCCACCACACGGGCCGCAGCATCCACGGCGCACGCCCCGACCCGGCACCGGCCACTTCCACCTCCGCCGACCCCGCACAGGCAACCGGCGGCGACCGATGACCACACTCCCTCTCGACACCCCGGTCGCCCCGTCCGCTGAACGCCCGACCCGCCTGCAACACGAACTGCGCGCGATCCACGCCCTGATCTACCGCGACCTGCTGCGGCTGGCCGGCCAACGCGCCCACACCGCGCTGATGCTGCTCCACCCCGTGCTGTACCTGCTGATCCTGGGAGGGGGACTGGCAGCCCTCATCCCCAGCTCATCGCTGGGCGTCGGCTACCAGACCTACCTCTACCCCGGCATGCTGATGATGACGGTGCAGACACCGGCCATCCTGGTCGGCATCCGCCTGATCACCGACCGGCAGAGCGGCTACCTGCGCGAACTCCTGATGGCTCCGGTCAACCGCTCGACGCTGCTCCTGGGCAGCTGCGCCGGTGGCACCCTCGTCGCCACGGCCCAGGGCGCCGTACTGCTGAGCCTGGCCGGCGTGGTCGGTCTGCCCTACGACCCGCTCCTTCTGGCGCTGCTGCTCGTCGGCATGGTCCTCATCTCGTTCACCATCACCGCCCTGGCCCTGACCCTGGCGGTAAGCCTTCGCAGACCGGAGGCGTTCCACACGTTGCTCGGCGTGGTGATGATGCCCCTGCTGTTCCTCTCCGGAGGCTTCTTCCCACTCCGGTCCCTCCCCGGCTGGACCCACGTCCTGGCCGCCGCGAACCCGCTCGCCTACGGCGTCGACATGCTCCGCGGCAGCATCGCCCTGCGGGTGCCCAACAGCGCGGCGGTCGGTGGCGTCGAATGGGCCGGCCGGCAGCTGCCCCTTCCCGTGGAAGCGGCCCTGCTCCTGATCAGCGGTGCGGGGGCCCTGATGTGGGCGGGCCACCGGTTCAAGAAACTGGAATGAGGTGCGGGAAAACCGTCATGCCGACGGCATCACGCAGGGACGTCCTACGCCCACCGCGACCGGATGCGGGCCCTGACAAGGCGCGGGCGGGCAGCAGCGTCGGTGGGCCGCCGCGCGGTGGACGCCACGGCTCCACCTCCACGGCTCCACCTCCACGACGTCACCTTCACGACGTCGTCTTCCACGCGGCAGCCGAAGCGATGTCGGACCCGGCGGGGTGGTGAAGGCGGGCCGCCGGAGCCTGCGCGCGGATCTTCTCGGGCCCGCGAAGATCCGCCGGGAGGCCCTAAACCTTCCCGCGGTGGCGGCACCCGGCGAGGAGCGTGGCGACCATGCGCCCGGCGTCGGCCCGGTCGTAGTCGGGGCCCGTGATGCAGAGGTTCCCGATGGCGCGCATGAGCGTATAGGCGGTCACATCGGGGCCGACCTCGTCGGCGGCGGCACAGGCGTCGAGCAACGTCGCGCAGGCCGGGACCAGGGTGTCGAGCATGAGCTTGTGGAGGTTCTCCAGCCCCGCGTCACCGGATCCCAGCGCGGCGCCGAGCCCGTGCTTGGTCACCAGGAACTCCACGAATGCGTCCACCCAGCGCGATAGCGCGGTGAACGGGGAGGCCGACTCCTCCAGGAGCTGGGGCGCGAGTGCGGCGCACGTGTCGATCTGGTGCCGGTAGACGGCTGTGACGAGATCCGCCCGGGTCGGGAAGTGCCGATAGATCGTGCCGATGCCAACGCCTGCACGCTCGGCGATATCACGGATGGGGGCTTGGACGCCCTGGTCCACGAAGACCGCCGCCGCGGCCGCCAGCACGCCGTTGCGGGTGCGCTGTGCCTGTGCCTGGCGTACCCCGACCGGTTCCGGCACGACGCCCTCCTTTGCTCGCGGAACAATGTTCCGCTAAGTTGGCGGAACGGTGCTCCGCCAAAGTATGGCAGAGCGATCTCACCGGGAAAGCGCAGGACCCCCATGTCTTCCAGCCACCTCGACCAGCGGATCGTCGCGGTCAAGCCCATCACCGTCCCCGCGCCCGGCCGCGGCACCGACCTGCTGGTGAAGGTCACCGCCCCGCTCGCGGGCCAGAACCTGCCCGTCATCGTCTTCTCCCACGGCAACGCCTGGTCCATGGACGGATACGAGCCCCTCGTCGACCGATGGGCCGCCGCCGGATTCGTCGTCGTGCAGCCCACCCACCTGGACTCCCGCCGCAACGGCCTCGGGTGGGACGACCCGCGCTTCGCCACCATCTGGCGCGTCCGGATCGCCGACCTCCACGCGGTCCTCGACGGCCTCGGCGACATCCTCGCCCAGGCCGGCGGCCTGGAGCCCCGCGTCGACCGCGAGCGCATCGCGATCGTCGGTCACTCCTGGGGAGCCCAGACCGCCGGAGCGCTCCTCGGCGCACGCGTGCTCGACGCCGACGGCACACCCGGAGAGGACTTCTCCCACGCCGCACCCACCGCCGGCGCACTGATCGCCGCGACCGGAACCGGTGACACCCTCACCCCGTTCGCCGCCGAGCACCTCCCGTTCATGAGGCCGGACTACTCCACCATGACCACCCCGGCCCTGATCATCGCGGGCGGCAAGGACCAGTCACAGCTCTCCACCCGGGGACCGGAGTGGTTCACCGACGCCTACCACCTCAGCCCCTCCCCGAAGAGCCTGCTCACCATCGCCGAGGGCGAGCACACCTTGGGCGGCATAGCCGGCGAGGCCGCCGCCGAGACCACCGACGAGGACCCCGCCCGCGTCGCCCTCGTCGCCGACGCGATCTCGGCGTACCTCCTCAACACCTTCGCCCTCGACGCCGCCGCGTGGACCGCCCTCGACAACGCCGCTACGGCCGACGACGGCACGTGGAGCATCACCAGCAAGTGACCCCGGCCGGACCGGAGGACCGGCGGCGCGGGGCTGCGGGGCCCTGCGCCGCCGGCAGGCCGTACTGAGCATTTCGGAATGCGCTCCGGCCTCTGCGCTGATGCGGCGCTCAAGGACGCGACGGAACCGGCAGCCCTGGTCGCGCGTTGGCTCGGCAGGAAGTTCCGGGAGGAACCTCCCACACCGAAGTGGAGGTGCTGCATGACGATCGCGATTCGGGCTGCCCGGGATGAGGAAGCGAGCTTCCTGTCCGACCTGGCCCTCCGTTCGAAGGCCCACTGGGGGTATGACGCCGAGTTCCTTGCCTCGTGTCGCGAGGAACTCACGCTCACAGGCCCGGAGCTCGCAGGCCGTCGCACAGCCGTTGCGGAGCGCGCCGGCACCATCGTGGGCTTCACGACCTTCGAGGGGGAGCCGCCGCACGGCGTTCTGGGCATGATGTTCGTCGATCCTGACGCGATCGGACAGGGCATCGGCCGTCTGCTGTTCACCCGCGCGGTCGAGACCGCTCGGGCCCTGGGGTTCACCCGGTTCACCATCGACGCGGACCCGAACGCCGAGCCGTTCTACGAGGCCATGGGAGGCGTCCCTGTCGGCCGAGTTCCCTCCGGCTCGATTCCAGGCCGGGCCCTCACCCAGTACGTGTGCGAGATTCGGAGCTGACGCCCCGTTTCCGCCGGCTGGGGAGGCGAGCAGGCGGGACGGATCAGCGGCCCCCACCGGCCGCTCGCGCGAGAAGGAGAAACGAGCATGGCGGTCCAGCGGATGGACAACGTCGGCATCGTCGTCGAGGACATGGACGCCGCCATCGGGTTCTTCGTGGAGCTGGGTATGGAACTGGAAGGCAGAGCGACGGTCGAAGGCCCCTTCGCCGACCGGTGCACCGGACTCCACGGCGTCCGCTGCGACATCGCGATGGTTCGCACCCCGGACGGCCACAGCCGGCTTGAGCTGTCGAAGTACAACAGCCCCGCAGCGATCAGCGAGGGTCCGCGCGACCGGCCGCACAACGTTCTCGGCACGCACCGCGTCATGTTCGCCGTCGACAACCTTGAGGACACCGTCGCCCGCCTGCGCCCCCACGGCGCGGAACTCGTCGGTGAGATCGCCCGGTTCGAGGACAGCTATCTGGTCTGCTACCTCCGCGGTCCGGAGGGCATCATCGTCGGGCTGGCCGAGCAGCTGCGCCGAGTTCCTGCCCGGAAGCTCAGAGCGTGAGCCGTTCAAGGGCTGCCCAAGGGCTGGGGACGCTCCGGCCGAGGCGCGTAGGTTCGTAACCATGATCATGCGTATACGCGGTGTCGTACTGCCCGAGCGCGAGGAGCGCACCTTCTGGGTCGACGGGGAGCACCTGCGCACCGAACCACCGGCTGAAGCGGCGGCGAAGCAGGTGGAGACCGTGGTGGACGGCGGCTGGCTGCTGCCGGGTCTTGTCGATGTCCATACGCATCCGGGAGCGGAGAGCCCGGGTGACGGATTCGACGAGGAACTGTTGCGGCGGCACTTGTCGGAGCACCGGGACGCGGGCGTGCTGCTGGTGCGGACACCGGGGACCGTGGAGCGGATGCCTGGCTGGGTCGACACGGAAGCCGAGTTGCCGCGCGTCCGATCGGCGGGCCAGTGGCTGGCGACTCCCGGGCGGTTCTTCCCCGGGGCAGGACGAGACGTCGGCGAGCACGAGTTGGCGGGGGCCGCGGTCGAGGAGGCCACGGCTTCGTCGGGATGGTGCAAGGTCATCGGTGACTGGCGGTGGGACGAGCCGGCAGTGCCCCTGGATGTGCTGAAGGCGACCGTGGAGGCGGTGCATGCAACCGGTGGGCGGGTCGCCGTGCACTGCCAGACCGGTGAGGGCTCGCGAAACGCGGTCCTGGCCGGAGCAGACAGCCTCGAACACGGCATGCACCTCGATCCGGATCTCCTGGACCTGATGGCAGGGCAGGGCACCGCGTACGTACCGACCCTCTCGGCATTCGCCGAGAG
This sequence comes from Streptomyces sp. Mut1, assembly GCF_030719295.1. Lineage (NCBI taxonomy): Bacteria > Bacillati > Actinomycetota > Actinomycetes > Kitasatosporales > Streptomycetaceae > Streptomyces > Streptomyces castrisilvae. The sequence continues at coordinate 7,618,756 of NZ_CP120997.1, forward strand.
CGCCGAGGTCTGGCGCGGCCGCGAATCCAGCGCCAAGCGCTCGGACTGGCTCCTCGGCTGGCAGGGCATGATCGACAATGTGCGTCTGGCACATGAAGCGGGCGTCACGGTCCTGGCCGGCACGGACACCTTCCCCTGTGGCACCGTCGCCAACGAGTCCCGATGGCTGCTCCGGGCAGGGATGCCGGCCAAGGAGGCGCTCGGGGCCGCCTCATGGACGGCGCGGGACTGGCTCGGGCTGCCGGGCCTGGTCGATGGAGCCCCCGCCGACCTCGTCGCGTACGACCGGGACCCTGCTGCGGAGCCCGAGGTTCTCGGACAACCGAAACGAGTGATTCTGCGGGGCCGGATCGTGCGCTGACCTGGCGCCCGGCTCCTCAGACCTTCCGCGACGGGGCCACGGGGCGCCGGTCGGTTGCCTGAGAACGCCGGGACCCGTGGCCGGAACGACCGGCCACGGGCCGGGGCGCGTACGCCGGGCTCAGAGCTCCAAGGCGAAGCGGCGGCAGACGTGTACCCGGGCAAACTGCTCCCGCAGCAGCGCCTCGTCACGCAGGTCGGCGTGCAGGAAGGCCAGCATCGGCCGTAGCCCCGGGCGCCGTTGGGCGACGGCCCGGTCCGGCTCCGCGGCGTCGGTGTAGTAGTTCGCGTAGACGTGCAGGTAGTGCTCGCTCTCGGCGAAACCCATCGCCCGGTACCAGCGCAGCGTGTCCGGGTCGTCCCGCGTCCAGGCGTCCAGCGTCCGCACACCGAGGGCGCCGGCCCGGGTGCGGGCCTCGGCGAGCAGGGAGCGGCCGATACCGCGGCGCTGGTGATCGGGGTGGACGGCGACGGTGTCGACGGTTGCCAGCGCCCCCTCGACGCCGACATCCAGAATCCCGACGACGGCACCCGGCTCCTCGGCTGCCACCAACTGGAAGCCTGGCGCGGCGACCACGGGCTTGGCCCTGAGAACATCGTCGAAATAGGCGGTGCTCAGGAAGGAGAGCACCCGGCAGCGCAGCCAGGCAGTCTCGTCGGCGGGGGCGTACTCACGTATGACGTAGCTCAAGACAGTGATCCTCGACATGTGCGGCGGTGTCCGGACGGCGGCGGTCACGACGTTGAGGGATCACGGAGGAGATTCTGCGCACCGGCCCGCGACCGGGCAACCGGTTTAATGTGCTCCCCGGAGAGGCGACTGGCCAGGCGGATACAGCGAAGACCCGCCGTTCTGACTCAGCGACCCGCAGTGCCCCACCCATCCGCTGACCACCCGGCGTGGCTACACCACCCAGGCTGACAGCAAGGACAGCGTGGCCGGGGGTGCGCGAGAAAATGGGAAGGCGGAGCCGACTGACCGTTGGCAGGATGTCCTCGCTCACTATCCGATGGGAAAGGACCCGCCAACCGTGGCTCGTGCCGTTACTCTGATCCGCTCTGCCGCCCTGTCCGACATCGCCGAGTACGCCTACGCGGCCACCGCGCCCGCCGAGTCCCGCCTGATCTTCCTCGCCGGGGCGTGTCCGCTGAACGACGACGGTTCCACAGCGGCGATCGGGGACTACGCGGGCCAGGCAGCGAAGGCCATGGAGAACATGCAGGCCGCTCTCGCTGCCGCAGGGGCCTCACTGCGGGACGTCATCAGTACCCGGGTCCTCGTCGCATCGGCTCGCCAGGAGGACCTGGTGGCTGCCTGGCAGGTGGTCCGGGACCTGTTCGCCGACCATGACGTCCCCAGCACCCTGATGGGCGTCACCGTGCTCGGCTACAAGGACCAACTCGTCGAGATCGAAGGCGTCGCCGCCGTGCTCGATTCTTGAGACCTTGTCCGAGGACACCGCGAACGCGGGACGGCCGGCCGTCCCGCCGAGGAACGAAGGCTGCGGTCGGCCGGCGTTGGCGGGCTCTAGTTGGCGTGAAAGCGAATCGGATCGTCGGAGACGCGCTCCAGAACGCAGCTTTCCACGCCCAGTCGCAGCTCGTCGCCGGCCTCGATCCTGAGCCATTGCAGCTGGCCGGGAGCAACGGCTCGATCCTCGCCCACTGGGCATCAGCCAACGGCACACCCGAACCAACGACACAGGCAGCGCGCACGGCCGGCGTGCCTGGTACTCCAGCCGTAGATCGTGATCTTCATGCTTGAGCGGCTTGCCGCCGGTAGTGGCTGGTCTGGGATCGTGTTTGGCGGCGGCGTCGCCAGTCGGACCAACCGAGCCGGTGGAGGGCGTCCTGTGCAGGGCGGACGACGAGCGGGATAAACAGGTGCTGGACCTCGTTGCGGGTGAGCGGTATGCGGGTGTCGGATGCGGGATGACGGGCGTGTTCGTCTGCTCGGACGACGGCGAGGAAGGCGTGCGCGAGCATGGCCATGGTGATCCAGCGGGACCAGGACGCGTAGCGGCGGACCTGGTGCTCGTCCAGTGCGGCCAGGCCCTTTCCGGCCTGGAAGAACTCCGCCACCCGCCACCTTGATCCAGCGACGCGCACCAGCTCGGCCAGCGGCACCGGGCGGGGCGAGTAGCAGCGGTAGCAGGTCAGTTCGCCGGTGGTGCGGTTGTGGCGGATCAGCAACTGGCGGCTGCCGGGGGCGGGGTCGGCGAGGTCGATGACGGCCCAGTCGTAGAAGCAGTGGCCCTTCGCCCCGGTCCCTGCGGACAGCTTCTGCCAGGCCCGCTTGGGTACCCTCTTGGCCAGGACGTCGGCGCGGAACTTGCCCGCGCCGGTGGTGACTTCGTGCGAGCATGCCACCGCGAGGACGTAGCCGGTGCCGCGTTCCTCCAGCCCGACTCGCAGCTTGGGGTTGCCGCCGTAGACCTCGTCGCCGTGACCCAGGCGGCCTGGTGGCCGGCGTCCAGGAACCGGGCGACCATGCGTGCGGCCAGCTCCGGCTTGGTGGCGAAGGACGTCTCCTTGCCGAGTCCGGCGGCGAGGCAGCGGGCGGGGTCGGAGGTCCAGGAGTGGAACGTACAGTTCCCGGTCCACCGCGGCACGCCCACGCTGACCCGCGTAGACCAGGTGGACAGCAACCTGGGCGTTCTCGATTCTCCCCGCGGTGCCGGTGTACTGGCGCTGGACGCCGACCGTGCCGGTGCCCTTCTTCACGTCGCCGCTCTCGTCGACCACCAGCACCGCCTGGTCGTCGTGCAGGTGCTCCACCACGTAGTCGCGGACGGCGTCCGCGTCCCACTTGGCCCTCCCGAGCAGGTGCTGCATGCCGTGCGGAGTGGCCTCGCCGGCCCACTCGGCGATGGTCCAGCAGTTCTTGCGCGGCAGGTCCGACAGAGTAGTCCGAGGACCAGATGCCGGACCCGTCATCGCGGTTCCACCCGCGCGAACCGTCCCGCGATCCGGCCGATCAGGCGCCCGAATGCCTCGGCCCAGCGGGCAGAGTCTACGCTGTGACCTACGGCCACCACATGATCGTTTGCCTTCACGCGTCGATGATCAACGGTGGCCGTATGCGTTCCCCAGCAGGGATGACGCTCATTGAAAACGGACACCCCTTGCTCAGAGCTGTCTCCACAGTTGCTCGCTGGATCTCCCCATCAATGTCACGGCGGGTGGCCATGCCTCTCGAGTCAGACACGTGACTTTCCGGCTAGGAAAGTGTGTGCCATGCTGGCAACCTCATCGTCTTACTGGCGGGAAGGTCGTGCGGTCTCGTGTCCCTTGGTGCTCATAGCGGCGAATCACAGTTTGTGGAGGTGTCCCCGGACCAGGCAGCGGGCGCGCTGGCCCGCGTGGAGTCGATTCGTGCCGGGGTGCGGGGTCGACGGGCACCGGGTTGGTTCCCGATGCTGGCAGGCCTGCTCGTCGGCGTGGACGTGGCGGCGCTTGCCGCCACGCGAGAGGTACCGCTCGCTGCGCTGCCGGGAGCATTGCTCACCTGGCCCATAGCATGGTTGATCCGCCGGATGAGTGTCCAGGTCACCGGGGTGAGGGATGCCCCCTCCAAGCGCCTGCGCAACATACGGCTCGTGGGTGAGGCGGTGGGGCTCTGCGCATTGTGCGTTGCCGTCTGGGCAGTGTGTCGCCTCGGTGGCGGCAGTCACGCCACGTGCATCGTTGTACCCGCTGTCGTTGGCGCCGCAGCGGCCTCGAGTCTGTTCGCGCGGCGCAACCGGGCGCTGCCTCCCGGCCCTGAGGGAGCAGTCCATGCCCGGTGATGGGGTCGTGGCCGGAGCGGGCTTCAACGAGCTCATGCATCATCCGAGCCGACTGGCTGTCTTGGCATTCCTCTCCGGCTGCATCGAGGCGGACTTCGCGCTCGTACGCGACCGATGCGAACTGTCCGACTCGGCACTGAGCAAGATCGCCAAGACGCTCGAAGAAGCTGGCTACACCGACGTCAGAAAGGGACGTGCCGGTCGCAAAGCCCGAACCTGGCTCGCCCTGACTCCTGAGGGTGGCAACGCGCTCGCAGCCCACCTGGACGCGCTCCAGGCAGTCGCGGCGGCGGCCCGTTCCGCCGCCGAGCACGAGGCCGACCCGAACCGCCAGGCCGGCTGACTCAACCGAACCGCGCTCGGCGCCGAGGACCGCTCGACTCGATCTGCCTCGCAGCACGTGAAGACTGGCTGCCGCCCTTCGCACGGAGGCTGACGTCCGGCTGTCCGGCAGTCGTTGCCACAGGCGCGTGGTCTGTTGAACGACGAACCACGCAGGGCAACGAGCATGCCTGGCCATTTTCGAAGAGCGTCATCAGCAGCCTTCACCAGCAAGATCACGATCTACGGCTGGTGTACTAGCAGGGAGCAACGGCTCGATCCTCGCCCACTGGGCAGCAGTCAACGGCACACCCGAACCAACGACGCGGGCAGCGCGCATGGCCGGCGTGCCTAGTCCCTGCAGCTCGCTGCGGAACACCGCCACGACCCGGGCGCCGAAGCGGTCTTCCCAGCTCCGCAGGAGTGCACACAGCAGAGGCAGCGGTGCCTCCGCGGACCAGCCGATCGAGGCCAGAGCGTCACTGCTGCGACGGGCAGGGACGAGAACGAGTCGGCACTCGTCCAGCCCGAACTGGCCCGTCTGGATGAGCCGGGCCAGCGGGCTTGCCGCCGCTTCCTCGGGCTTTGGATCTGCGGACGCAGCCGGTATCCGCGGCGCCAGGCCCGGCCACTGCTCGAAGGGTGGCCAGGGGTCGTGCGGCTGCACCTCGACTCCCTCAGGCACCGGGGCCGGTGCCGGGTCCATCCAGAGGGGCAGCCTCCTGCGCCGGTACTCGGCGAAGTCCGTGGCCGCCACCTCCTCCGGGCGAACGGCATCGACGCGGTCCGGGCCGAGCGGTCTTCCCAGGGCATCGGGCCAGCACAGGAACGGAACCGGGCCACGGGCCTTCTGCTCGCTCAGCAAGCGAGGCCACAGCTGATCGACGTCTTGAGGAAATCCGTCAGAGACCCCCAAGCGTGTGGGACCGAAGGACAGAAGCCGGCCGGAAGGCAGAGCATCGGGCAGGACAAACGACGTGGTCGCACCGTAGACCGTGGTGCTGACAGCGCGGCTGCCCGCAGGACGCAAAACTCCCCGCCGGTGGTGATCCAAACGAACTGCCTTAGCCGATGACGAGCTGGCTGAGAGCCTGGGCGGCCTTCAGCCCGGAGCCGGTAAGGACCAGGACGATGGTGTCGTCCGCGCCGACGTGTCCGGCGGAGCGGAACCGGCGCAGGGCCGGCAGAACTTGGGCGCTGGTGGGCTCGACGAACACGCCGCTGCCGGCGAGCTCTCGGACGGCAGGCAGGAGTTCGTCCTCGGCCACTGCGGTGGCGGCGCCGTCGCTGTCCCGGATCGCCTGGAGGACTTCCCGATCGCGTACCGGCTGCGCGATGGCCGTCCCCTCGGCGAGCGTCTTGGGCCAGGTACGGGCGTCGACCTCGGCGGCCCCGGCGTCGAAGGCACGGACGAGAGGGCAGCACCGCTCGGGCTGGCTGATCAGGATGCGGGGCACCCGGTCGATCTCGCCGGACCGTTCGAGTTCGGCGAAGCCCATGGCGCAGCCCAGAACGAGGCTGCCGGCCCCCGCGGGGACGATGACGGCCGATGGAGCGGTGAACCCAAGGTCCTCCCAGATCTCGTAGGCGATCAGCTTGACGCCCTGAAGGAACTGGGGGTGCCAGTTGTGGCTTGCGTAGAAGCGGGTGCCCGCCCGGCGGACTGCTTCGTCGGCGACGTCCTGGCGGCTGCCGGGGACAAGGTCGACGCCGGCTCCGTGCAGTCGGCTCTGCACGATCTTCGCGGGCGAGGTGGACGCGGGAGCGATGATCCGGGCCTCGATGCCGGCGGCGGCGCTGTACGCGGCGACGGATGAGCCGCCGTTGCCACTGGAGTCTTCCAGGAGTTGCCGGACGCCTTGGTGGCGCAGCGCGCTGATCATGACGGAGCTGCCGCGGTCCTTGAAACTTCCAGTGGGGTTCATGGACTCGGGCTTTATGAAGACCTGGAGCCCGGCGAGCGTGCGTCGCAGCAAGGGCGTGCGGCCTTCGCCCAACGTGACGGGTTCGCTCTGAGGCAGGGGGAGCGCGGCGCGGTAGCGCCACTGGGAGTTGACGCCGGCGTCGATCTGCCGGCGGGTGATGCCGGCCAGGGGCTCCATCATCAGCGGCGTGCCGTCGTCACCGCGCCAACGGGGCTGGTCGGGCGCGTAGCGGCGGCCGCTGCGGTCGACGAGCTGGGGAGTGCGCTCACGCATGGTGTGGTTCGTTCCTCTCCGGTCGGGGCGCAGGTCCCGGCTGTGCGGGAGCCGCAACTCGGCCCGCGCGGCTTCCAGGGACGTGACGTACGTACACCGATAGCTGAACACAGATCGCACGACGCGCGAGGACGTCAGCCTTGAGGCGGCAGGCGCAGAGGGTCCGATCGGTTCACCCGCTCGGCCGGCTGACCACGGCCGGTTCTTCCTGGGCATCGATGAAGTGGGCATGGCGTGATCTATCGCGTCGAGACCTGGATTGCCGGCTGCGGCTCCCAGCGGACAGAGGCAGAGCAAGGACGGCAGGGCTCGACTGGCACGTCCACTTCAGCCGTACCGCTCCCGAGCCATGCGTACACACGAGGCACCGGCACGCCTGACCCACGGGCCCGACCGGGTGCGGCCCGCCGAACGGTCACCGGTCAGCAACTGGGAGGTCCCGCACATTGATAAAGGTGAATCCGACCGTCGCTGTCGTCGAACTCGAACTCGATGGTGAATGACAGGCCCATCTCGCTCAGAGCCGCTATAAGAACGGCGATGCGGCCGGGGTCCACGAATCCGCTGAAGGTCACGGGAACGAGAGGCGTCAGCCCCAGCTCCGCATAGGCGCTTTCGACCTCGAACTCAGCCCGGCCCGAACGGCGGACCCTCCAGCCCGCTGAGTGGAACACGTCGGCCGCGAGTCGAGCGCCGACGGCTGCTGTGAAGGACCCGCATATGTTGTTGCCACGATCAGCCTGTGCCATGGCGGCAGCGTCGAGACGTGGCCCGCTCGTCCCGCCCGAAGTGAAGTTCACGCCGGAAGATACCAGGCAGGCGCGGGCGCCCCACCGAAGTCACCCTGTCTGTCAGTACCCGCACCGGCTTGCCCGGCTTCATCGGCACCCCGGGCACCTCACCATCCCGGTCCCCGCTCAGCTCACCCACGAACGCGGCCGAGCCCACCTCCGAGCGAGCACGGCTACGGCCTTGTCTCTCGCGTCATCAGGTAGGTGTTGCCGATGTCGGGATCGCCGTAGAAGAAGAACAGCTTCAACGCATCGTGCTGATCGCGGTCCACGTAGAAGGACCACGCATACGTCGACGGGGGCTCGGGAGCCTCGGTGTCAGGGGCCGCGGCGGTGGAGCGCATCTCCACTCGTTTCCGGGTCGTCAGCGCGAGCCGGACGACCTGTCCGCCATCGCTGTCGCTCAGTCGCCAAGTTCCCGTCCCGGAGAGGCGCCAGCCGTCGTCGAAGTCGAAGTCCTGCCCGTCGAGCTTTTCGAGAAGTGCCGTTCCGTCCTTGTGAAGCGCCACGCGGGTCCCGTCGAAGCCTCCCCAGCCCCCGGCGACTTCGGCCGCCGTAGTGTCGTGGAGCCCTGTTCCCTCGTAGTACTGAGATGGGCCGGCGCACGCCGTCAGAACGGCCGGCACCACCATCAGGCCGCCGAGGGCCTCCCACGCACGCAGCCTGCTTCTGCCCGCCACCAGGACCTCCCACGCTCAGCCCGCACTGGCCGACCGGTAGGGGAGTGGAGGGCCATGGAGAGGTACCTTGCCAGAGCCTTTGAACGTGTTCAACTCGGCGTGAGGGGCAGTGGCGCGCGCGAAGACAACGCACGCATCCACCGGACCGCACAGCACCGCTACGCCAGTTCGTCGCCGCGAATGCCGGCTGCCTCACCGTCACTGGCCTGAAACCCAAGCCCTACACCCGGGCCGGGCACACCATCGAAGGAATGTCCAGAACGCGGGCGAGGGCAGCTGTGACGGCAGCGCGGTGGTCGGGCAGATACCTGGAGGACCAATCGACGGCCAGCGCGTGGAAGGCGGCCAAGTCGCGCTCGGCGCCGTCGATCAGATGGCGGAGGTCGGCGACGGACAGCTCGATCACGGGACTGTCGCTCTGCTCGGCGTTGACAGTGAGACGGGCGGTGTCGCCGAAACGCTCCGCGAGCGGTGACACGGGGTCGTGGCCGAAGCCGAGCGTGCGGCCGTCGCCGACGAACTGGTACCAGTCACGCCAGTCCTCCAGCCCATCACAACAACCGGGCAGAAAGGCTGCGCCTGTGGACTGGTCGGTGACCCGCAGGCCGCCGGGTGCGAAGAGGCTGTCGAACGTCAGCAGCCCGTGAAGGAACGAGTCGAGCGGGGCGGCGGGCCGAGGAGGCCGAGAGCCGTCGGGGTCGATGTCATTGCAGCTGACGATGCACATCATGGCTGTGCCGACCTCGGCGGGCGTGAGCTCACCGCTGAGGGGCAGCCAGCTGAACGGCTCGATCTCGGTGACAGGCCAGAGGCCGAAGCCCTCAGGCGCGTACGTCTCCAGGACGGGGTGCACGACGATCACCCGGCGAAGTCTGCCGCATCCCGCGCCCATACGGCTTCCCGATTACGCGAGGCACCTCGGACCGGCCGGCGAGACGGGCGGGTGGGGGACTGCTGCACGCGTAGGTGACAGCGGGTTCTATGCAGCCAGGGCTGCGGGTGGGGTCATGATGGCTTCGTACTCGATGGGGGTCAATCGGGCCAGGCGTTTCTGACGCCGGCGTCGGTGGTAGGTGCGCTCGATCCAGGTGACGATGGCGATCCGCAGTTCCTGGCGGGTGGCCCAGGTGCGGCGGTCGAGGACGTTCTTCTGCAGCAGCGCGAAGAAGCTTTCCATGGCCGCGTTGTCGCCGGCGGCACCGACTCTGCCCATCGATCCGATCATGCTGTGACGTGCGAGAACGGCAACGAACCTCCGGGAACGAAATTGCGACCCTCGGTCGGAATGCACGATGCATCCAGCGACCTGGCCGCGGCGGGCGACGGCGGATTCCAGGGCTTTGACGGCAAGGCTGGACTTCATCCGGGCGTCGATGGAGTAGCCCACGATGCGGCTGGAGTACACGTCCTTGACCGCGCACAGGTAGAGCTTGCCCTCGCCGGTGGCGTGCTCGGTGATGTCCGTCAGCCACAGCCGGTTCGGCCCGGCAGCAGTGAAGTCCCGCCGGACCCGGTCGTCGTGGACCGGCGGGCCGGCCTTGGTGTTCTTGCCTCGGCCTCGGCGTTTGCCGAACGCGCTCCACCAGCGGTTGTCGCGGCAGATCCGCCAGGCGGTCCGCTCGGCCATGGCCTCACCGGCCGCCCGGGCCTCGTCGGCCAGGAAACGGTGTCCGAACTCCGGGTCGTCGCGATGCGCGTCGAACAGGGCGTCGGCCCGGTATGCCTCGGCCCTCTCGGTGTCGGTGACCGGTGAAGCCAGCCACCGGTAGTAGGGCTGGCGGGCCAGATTGAGCACCCGGCACGTCACCGCCACCGGCACCCGGTCAGGGGCAGCGGCGGCGGCCAGCTCGCGGACGAGCGGGTACATCATTTTGACGGCAGGTTCGCCTGCGACAGATACGCCGCAGCCCTGCGCAGTACCTCGTTCTCCTGCTCCAGGAGCCGGATGCGCTTACGGGCCTCGCGCAGCTCGGCCGACTCACCCGACACCGGCGCGGGCTTGGCGCCGCCCTCGTCGGTGTCGGCGCGGCGCAGCCACTTCGACAACGTGATCGGGTGGACGCCGAAGTCGGCGGCGATCTGTTCCAGCGTGACGCCGGGCTCGCGGTTGCGTGCGACCCGCACGACGTCCTCGCGGAACTCTTTCGGATACGGCTTGGGCACTGCAACATCCTTCCAGGCCGCCTCTCAGCAAGCCAGGTCAGGTGTCACCTATCCGTGCAGCAGTCCCAATCTCGCTGTTCGGGGTCAGCGCAGAACCCTGAGCTGTCGGTGGGTGATGAGGTAGCAGGCGCGTTTCAGGAAGGCGTCGTGGATGTCTGCTCGTCGCTCCCAGCGGATGCGGAGGCGTTTGAAGCCGTGGAGCCAGGCGAAGCTGCGTTCGACGACCCAGCGGTAGGTACCCAGCCCTGTGCCGTGGAGGGTGCCGCGGCGGGCGATGGCCGGCACGATGCGGCGTTGTCGGACCTGGTCGCGGTAGATGTCGTGGTCGTACCCGCGGTCGGCAAAGAGTGAGTCCGGCTTGCGCCGTGGGTGCCCGACTCGGCCTCTGATGGGTGGGATGGCGTCGATCAGCGGCATGAGTTGGGTGACGTCATTGCGGTTGCCGCCGGTCAGGATCACGGCGAGTGGGGTGCCGTGTCCGTCGGTGATTAGGTGGTGTTTCGATCCGGCTCGGCCACGATCGACCGGACTCGGTCCCGTCCGGTCCCCCCTTTTATGGCTCGCACGTGGCTGAAGTCGACCACCGCACGCGACCAGTCGAGGCGGGCCGCCGCGTTGAGCTCGGCCAGCAGCACTTCGTGCATCTGCTGCCAGACGCCAGCCTCGTTCCAGTCTCGCAGTCGCCGCCAGCAGGTCATACTCGAGCCGAAGCCCAGCTCCTTGGGCAGGTACTCCCATTGGATGCCGGTGTGCAGGACAAAGAGGATGCCGCACAGCACCTGTCGGTCCGGCAGCGGCTTGCGACCCGGGTGCCGAACCCGGCGTTCCTTGCCTGGCAGCAGCGGCTCGATCCGCTCCCACAGGTCATCCGACACGATCCACGGCGAAGTCCCCATGACCGCACAACGCCCAACTCCTGACGCGGACACGGTCACAGGACCGATCCACGTCATTGTGTTAGCGGTTGTTAACGGGTATAGCTACGCAGAGAACACCCCGGTAACGGCATTTGACCCCACTGGTCTGATACGAATCGTCACCGAAGATAGCGGTAACGTACATTCAGGCTCAGGCAAGTCCCAGCCTAAGCTGGCAACGGGGACAACGCCGGACGGTCGCCGCCCTGTGATCTATGACCAATACGGAATCCCGCACATCGTCGGCGAGTCACCCGATAACCTGAATTCTACGTTCGCTCTGTCATTTATGAACGATGGCCTTAAAGACAGCCGGTGTGTGGACTGACCCGGATAACCCGGGTACCGGAGAAGTGTGGCTTTCGCAGGATGACCGCAACCCCATGATAGAAAATGGGGTGTTCGAGGACAAGGAAGGGAATACGCGCTTCGTGGGGACCAGCGGGCCTAGTATGGAGCTTCCACCCCGTCGCCGATTACCTGAAGTCCCACTTGCTCAGCCAACCAGTGGGCGCGCTGAGTCTCAAAGTACTTGACGTGAACGTAGACGGTGTGATCGCTCGCAGGCTCCTCCAGTTCAAGGTCATGGAGGTTGATACACAGTGTCACGAAAGCCCCCCTGGCGCCACCAATGTCCATTCCGATCTCAGGGGCAGCAGGCCACCCCATGAAGTCCCAGCGCACGGTTGCCGGAGTGCCATTCAACGTAGCGGTAAACCCGTGGACGGTTTCCGGTGGCTCGGCCAAAGCCCGCAAGCGGAGCGGCAGGTGCATCGACGACTCGTCACTCGCCTGTGACGATGTGATCTCGCCGTCTCGGGCATACCATCGGGCATACGGCAGTAACTCCAGCAGCATTTTCAGTGTGTTGGGTGAGGAAACCGCCGCCTCGTAGTCAACTTCGAGGTCTCTGAGATCGGCGATCTCGAGCAATACCTCCACAACCCGAACAGCCTCGGCGAGATCACTAGTTCTCAGGATGGGTAGCGCATATGAGTTGGACATGGCGGCTATCCTGCCACCGCCGCGGTTACGGGCCGGGCCGTGCAGTCACCCGGAGGGAGACTGGCTTGTGCCAGCGGGGCGGGGTGCGGGGCGGGTATCTGCCCACGAGGCCCAGGAAGTCTTGGTGGCGGTCGCCAGACGGCCCATCTACGTCGCCCTGGCGGTCACGGCCGAGGGTCGGCGGGACATCCTCGGGCTGTGGGCCGGTGATGGCGGCGAGGGCGCCAGGCACTGGATACACATCCTCACCGAGATCAAGAACCGCGGCGTGAACGGGGTCCTCATGCTGGTCTGCGACGGGCTCAAGGGCCTGCCCGACGCCGTCGAGAGCGTCTGCCCCCGCGCCGTCGTGCAGACCTGCGTGGTCCACCTGCTGCGGAACTCCTTCCGCTGTGCCGCCCGCCAGGACTGGGACAAGATCGCCAAGTTCCTTAAGCCCGTCTACACCGCGGCAACCGAGGAAGCCGCACTCGAGCGGTTCGCCGAGTTCGCCGACGCGTGGGGCAAGAAGTACCCGGCGATAGCCCGGCTCTGGGAGAACGCCTGGGAGGAGTTCACTCCCTTCCTCCGCTTCGACACCGAGATCCGCCGCATCGTCTGCACCACCAACGCGATCGAGTCCGTCAACGCGCGGATCCGACGGGCGGTGAAAGCCCGCGGCCACTTCCCGAACGAGCAAGCCGCCCTGAAGTGCGTCTACATGGCAATCATGTCGCTGGACCCGACCGGTCAGGGCCAGGCTCGCTGGACCATGCGCTGGAAGAAGCCTTGAACGCCTTCGACATCACCATCGACGGTCGGCTCTCCGCAGCCCGTCAGTAACCCTCAACAACCAGAGTTTCACCGCTCGTTTGACAGACCCTCGCGTACGGCGGCGGCGCCGAGGTCGGGGCGGGTGGCTTTGTTGGTGAGTTGCGGTTCTGGCTCAATTTCCGTGAAGCGCATACGTTGAGTGACGGCTGACGTCCGCGGCGGCTTAGGGAAGTTGCCTGAAAATGATCAGTGCCGTTCTCGGGGTGGCCGACAGTTCGACGTCGTGGAAGAGAGATTGCTCCGGCTGGAAGCTCTGCTGTTTCCCTCGGTCGCGGACGTGACGGTGCTGTCGGTAGACATGTGCGACGAGGCGGTACGCGTCGAGGCCCGCCGTACGGCGGCCGAGGCGGTGTGTCCGAGCTGCGGGTGCTCTTCAAGCCGAATACACAGCTCCTACCTGCGGTTTCCCGCCGATGTGCCCAGTGGGGGACGACGGGTGGTTCTGTGCCTGCAAGTCCGCAGGTTCTTCTGCCTGGATGCTGTATGCGGACGGCGGACGTTCGTCGAGCAGATGCCAGGGCTTACCAGGAGATACAGCCGGTGGACCGAACGTCTGCGGTCGACCCTGGCCATGGTCGGGCTCGCCCTCGCGGGCCGGGCCGGTGCCCGGATGGCGGGCGTCTTCGGAGTACCCGTCAGCCGCAGTACGGTGCTGCGGCTGGTCGACATGCTGCCCGAGCCGGATGTTCCGACCCCGCGAGTGGTCGGCGTCGACGAGTACGCCACGCGCAAGGGCCGCGTCTACGGCACCGTACTGGTCGACTGCGAGACCCGTCGGCCGGTGGACCTGCTGCCTGACCGGGAGGCGTCCAGCCTGGCCGAGTGGCTGTCGAAACGGCCCGGCATCGAGATGATCTGCCGGGACCGCGCTCCGTTCTTCGCCGAAGGCGCGTCGGCCGGGGCACCCCAAGCGATCCAGGTCGCTGACCGGTGGCATCTGCGGCACAACCTCAGCGAGGCCGCCGAGCGGGCTGTTGCCCACCACCGCCAATGCTTGCGCGTCCTGGCCCCGGAACCGGCCGAGGAGGAACTCGCCGAACCCGCACCCTCCGTGGTGGACCCAGCCTCGCCCTGGAAGAGCGACCGGTTCGCCAACCGCATCCGGACCAGGCACGCCACGGTCCACGTGATGCTGGAAGCTGGCCACAGCCGCCGTTCCATCGGCCGCCAACTCCACATGACGCACCGCACCGTCAAAAGCCTTGCCGACGCCGCCAGGCCGGAAGACCTCTTCACCGGTCAGTACCAGTTCAACCGAGCCTCCGCGCTGGACGAGTACAAGCCCCACCTCGACGGCCGCTGGAACGAGGGCTGCACCAACGCCTGGAAGCTCTGGGAGGAGATCGTCCCGCTCGGTTACAAGGGCAGCTACGGCATCGTCAGCGCCTACATCAGGAAAAAGCGCACCTCACCCCGGCCGGTCACCGCACAACCCCCGGCACCCCGCCAGGTGGCCAAATGGATTCTCAGCCGCCCAGAAACGCTCACGGAAATCGAGCAGCTCCGGCTCAAGGCCGTACTGGCCAACTGCCCCGAGCTTGACGCCCTCACTGGCCACGTCCGGTCCTTCGCCCAGATGCTCACCGAGCGCCAAGGTAATCGACTCCCCGAATGGCTCGACGCCGTTCGCCAAGACGACCTGCCCAGTCTCCACACCCTCGCCGCGGGCATCGACCGCGACCGCGACGCTGTGATCGCCGGCCTCACCCTGCCCTGGAACTCAGGCGTGGTCGAAGGGCACGTCAACCGGATCAAGATGCTCAAGCGCCAGATGTTCGGACGCGCGGGATTCTCGCTCCTCCGCAAGCGAGTCCTCCTCGCTAACAACCTGGCCGAGCATCACGACCATCCAGTTCTGGCCGTGGATGTCGTGCGACTGCCAGGATGCGTGCCGAGGCGCAGACAGACAGGGATAGGGGAACGCATGCGACCGACATTGGCAATGCGTGAGTGGAGTACACGACGCAAGGTGACTACCGCTGCGGCGCTGCAAATGCTGTGGCTGGGTGTGCTGATCACCGCCCTGACCATCTGGGACCTCTCGCTCTCCGTTCCCGTCGCCATCGCGATATGGGCCGGACCGGCCCTGGGAGGAGTGGTCGGTACCTGGGCCGCCTCGAAGACATCTCCCCGGTGACGATCAGTTACCGCTTCACGGAAAGTGAGCCAGAACCTGAGTTGCGAGAGCGCCTGTAGCCCAGGGGTGAGAGCGCCCTCGTTCACGGGAGAGTGATGTCGCTGAGTTTTGAGAACGCCTGGCTGCTTGCTTCGGGACCATGGTTGTGCTCTGCACGACGAGGGGGCCGGGGTGTTGCCGAAGTGCAAGGTCGATCTGTACGCGGCGATCCGCCGTGATGCGAAGGCTGGTCTGTCGATCCGTGCTCTTCAGCGAAAGTACGGTGTCGGGTTCCTGACGGTGCAGAAGGCGTTGACGTCGGCATGGCCTGAGCCGAGGAAAAAGCTTCCGCCGCGGCCGACGCGGCTGGATCCGTACAAGCCGATGATCGACGAGATGCTGCGGGCCGACCTGGACGCGCCGCGGAAGCAGCGCCACACGGTGAAGCGGATCTTCGAGCGGCTGCTGGACGAGCACGGTGCGGACGAGATCTCGTGCCAGATGGTCCGCGGCTACGTCGCTGACCGGCGTGAGGAGATTCGGATCCAGGCCGGGCGGGGTGTGGTGGAGGCCTTCGTCCCGCAGACGCACAAGCCCGGAGTAGAGGCAGAGGTCGACTTCGGTGACGTGACGGTGCGGCTGGCCGGCGAGCTGGTGACCTGCTACCTGTTCGCGTTCCGGCTGTCGTACTCGGGCAAAGCCGTTCACCGAATCTTCGCCTCGGCAGGTCAGGAGGCGTTCTTCGAGGGCCACGTCCACGCTCTCAACACGTTGGGCGGGGTGCCGACCGGGAAGGTCCGCTACGACAACCTTAGGGCCGCGGTCGCCCAGGTGCTGGGCTTCTCCCGGCATCGCGTCGAGGCCGAGCACTGGACCGCGTTCCGCTCCCACTATGGCCTGGAAGCCCTCTACTGCCAGCCCGGGATCCGCGGGGCCCACGAGAAGGGCGGCGTTGAGGGCGAGATCGGCTGGTTCCGCCGCAACCACCTCGTCCCGGTGCCCGAGGTCGCGACGCTCGCCGAGCTCAACGCGCTGATCGACCGGTGGGACCAGGAGGACGACGCCCGCCGGATCCGCTCGCGTCCTCGCACGATCGGCGAGTACTTCGCGGCCGAGCAACCGCTGCTGGCACCGCTTCCGGAGGAGTCCTTCGAGACTGGTCGGCTCTTCACGCTGCGGGTCGACCGCTACGGCCAGATCAGCGTCCGCACCAACCGCTACTCGGTGCCGGTCCGGCTGATCGGCCGGAACGTCCGAGCGATGCTGCACGCTTCCGAGCTGGTCGTCTATGACGGACGGGACGAAGTCGCCCGGCGTGAGCGGCTGATCGCCGACGGTGGTACCCGCCTCGAACTGGACCACTACCTGGAAGCTCTCGTGCGCAAGCCCGGCGCCCTCCCGGGAGCGACCGCGCTCGACCAGGCACGCTCCGCGGGCCGATTCACTCCCGTCCACGACGCCTGGTGGGAAGCCGCGGTCAAGGCCCACGGCCAGCGGGACGGCAACCGCGCGCTCATCGAAGTTCTCCTCCTCGGCCGGCACCTGCCCCACGAACACCTGGTCGCGGGACTCGCCGCGGCCCTCAAGACCGGGGCGCTGACTGCGGACGCCGTCGCTCTTGAAGCCCGCAAGGCAGCAGACACCGACACCGCCGAAGTCCCGGCCCCCTCGGCTGGGAGCCGGACCGGCATCGCCCCGCTGCCTGCTTCCGTCCGGGCCCACCTGCCACCCGACAAACGGCCTCTGCCGTCGGTCGCTCCCTACGACCAGGTCCTGCGGCTCCGCCGCGACCGCCCCACCCCCTGAAGGAGAACAGCGTGTCCATCCCCCGCCAGCGAGGACTCACTGAGCAGGCCGCCACGGCCGCGATCGACCAGGCATGCCGGATGCTGAGGCTGCCCACCATCCGGTCTCAGCTCCCCGAACTCGCGGAAACCGCCGGCCGCGAGCAGATGTTCTACCTCGGCTTCCTCTCCGAGTTCCTCCTAGCCGAGTGCGACGACCGGGCCCGCCGCCGCTCCGAGCGGCGCATCAAGGCCGCAGGCTTCCCCCGTGACAAGTCGCTGCGCAAGTCCGACTTCGACGCCAACCCCAACATCGACCCGGTGATGATCCACACCCTCGCCAAATGCGAATGGATCAGGAAGGGGCTGCCGCTCTGCCTCATCGGCGACTCTGGCAACGGCAAGTCACACCTTCTGATCGCTCTCGGCACCGAGGCCGCGATGGCGGGCCACCGGGTCAAGTACGTCCTCGCGACCAAACTGGTCAACGAGCTCGTCGAAGCCGCCGACGAGAAGCAGCTGACCAAGACCATCGCCCGCTACGGCCGCGTCGACCTCCTCTGCATCGACGAACTCGGCTACATGGAACTCGACCGCCGCGGCGCCGAGCTCCCTTTCCAGGTCCTGACCAAACGCGAGGAGAAGACAGCGTCGCCATCGCGTCCAACGAGTCGTTCTCCGGATGGACCAAGACATTCACCGACCCGTGCCTCTGCGCGGCCATCGTCGACCGCCTCACCTTCGGCGGCAACATCATCGAGACCGGCACCGACTCCTACCGCCTCGCCACCACCCGAGCCCACGCCGAACATCAGGCCACGGCCAGCTGACTCCCCACACAGCTCAAAGCACGATCGGCTGGTACTTCAGAGCCTCGTCGACAATCTGCGCCGCAGACGCGTCCTGAAGGCCGTCCAACGGATGGAAGACCAGGTCACGCACCCGGGGATGCGGCACATTCGTCTCCAGGAGCAGCAGGTAGTAGTCGCTCTCCGATGCTGCCGTCAGGAGTCTGCGAACGATCTCAACGAGCTCGTCCCGGGTGATGTCCGCAACCTCGGGACGAGCCGGCCTGGCCGCCTCCCGAGCGAACTCTTCCAGGCTCCTGCTTTCGGCGTATTCGACGAAGTCGAGCGCCACATAGTCGTGACCGGTCGTCGCGTTGAACGCCGCGATCGCCTCGCCCGCCACCTCCGCGCGAGCCTCCAACAGGTCAGCGATCCGCTCCACCTCGGCGCACAGCTCGTCCAGCCGCTGCCGACTCACAGGCGGCGGCAACAACTCCGGTCTCAGATCCACAACCGCATTATGTCCGCCAGTGCCGACACGCCCGAGCCGCGACCTCTGGGTGCTACCAGTTCTCATCAACATTCCTGGACATGTCGATCAAGAACCGATGCCAAGCCCCATCGACATTCGCTCTCCGTTCTCACCTACGCAGCCAGGGCGGGTTCTTCCGCCGTCGTCTTCTCCGGGGCGAGGGAGACCGGCTGATGGAGGTGGGCGAGCAGTATGGCGCTGGAGGCGGCGCGCCCGCGTCCGGTGGTGGCGATGTCGTCGGCCCGCTCGTTCGAGATCCCGACGGCCGCCAGGGCCTGGAAGACGGTGAATCGCGCCGCAGTGGCCTCGCTGTGCCGAGGATTGGGCTGCCAGCGCAGTCGGAAGATTGCGGGCAGCCTGCCGCGCCGAGTGGAGTTGTGTGACCCTCTCCCGTAGAACGCATTCAGGCGGGAACGTCGTAGCCATCGGGGAGAACGCTTGGGCACAGCGGTCTTCGGGGAATCGGGACGAGGGAGAAGGTGACGTGGTGCGGAACATCGTTTTGTCCGTCAGCGAGGGTGCGGCTCAGACCGCCGACCTGGCCGCCTGGCTGGATGAAGAGGACACCCTGCGCGGGCACGTGCGACGTGAGGCCAGTCCCGTCCCCGAGGGGGCTCTTGGCGGGGACCTTCAGCAACTAGTGGTGGGCCTGGCCTCCGGCGGGGTTGCGACCGCCGCGGCCAGCGTGATTGTGGCCTGGCTGAGACGTCGTACCGGGAGCGTGTCCGTACGTGTCACGAGGCCGGACGGCTTCGAACTCGAAGTGAACGCGGACCGGGTCCGGGCCATGGACGCCATACAACTGCGCGCTCAGGTAGACCAGTTGTTCTCAGCCGCGTGGCCCGACGGCCCCGGGCACGAGCTAGGCGCGAGGGCCAGTGATACGGGGGCCGTCCGTTCGGACGCCAGCATCAGCGGGCCCGACGGTGAGTGACCACGGCGGCAGGCCCACCGGAATGGGCCTGGGCGCGCTGGCCCAGCCGGGATCACGTGTCTTGCTCGTGGGGACCGGCTCCCACCCACCAGGATCGCAGTTACCTTCCATTCCTGCGGTGGAGCCGTCGCTGTGGGAGCTGGCCGCAGCCCTGCGGGAGCGCGGCCATGTGCCGGAGGAGAACCTGCGTGTTCTGGTGGATCCGGCCAGTCCGCTGAGGTTGGGGGAAGCGGTCGACAGGGCGGCCGCGGAAGCGACGCGCGCCCTGTTGGTTTACGTCGTCGGCCATGGCCTGGTGGGCCCCGACAACGAGCTGCACCTTGCGACGTGCGCCACCGACGATCTGATGGACGGTCTCTCCTACAAGGCGCTGGCGTACGAGGCCGTGCGTCAGGCGGTCCGGCGCAGCAGTGCTCATGTCGTGGCAGTCATCCTGGACTGCTGCTTCTCCGGCCGGGCTCAGACGCCGCTGGGGCCTCCCGCTCTGGACGCGATCTTTGAGCAGAGCCTGGTGCGGGGAGGCTTTCTGCTGGCCTCCACCGCGCGCGAAGAGCACGGGCTGGCCCGCCCTGGCGAGATGTACACCGCGTTCACTGGTGGCCTGATCCAGCTGCTGCGGGAGGGTGATCCCACCGGGCCCGAGCGGCTGACACTCGATCATGTCTACCGCTACCTCAACCGGACGCTGCCCGCCGCCGGTGCCCCGAGGCCGCGCCGGCACAGCAGTGACCAGGCCGGGGAGCTGGTCCTCGCCACCAACTCCGCCTACCGCCCTCGCCACCCGGTGCCGGCCGCGGAGCAAGGATCCGCCCCGGATGCCTCTGCGTCCCAGGGTCCGGGCGCCGAAACAATCGACGTACCGTGCCCCTTTGTGGGCCTGGAGTCCTTCGGGCCTACCGACGCTCGGTACTTCTTCGGCCGAGAAAAGGCCGTCGCGGACATCACTAACCTCGTCCGCGACGGCGGCCTGATAGCGATCGTGGGAGCCTCTGGCAGCGGCAAGACGTCCCTGCTGCGTGCGGGGGTGATCCCGGCGCTGGAAGCGCTCTCTGAGGGGTGGAAGGCCGCCACCATGAAGCCCGGAACGGCTACCCCGACCGCCACGCTCTCGAACTACTCCAATGCGCTCGCGGACCACGACCGGGCCATGCTCCTGGTCGACCAGTTCGAGGAACTCTTCACCGCGGACGTTCCGGAGGACGAGCGGGAACGCTTCATCTCGGACCTCACAGCCCTCGCCGGCGGCCCGACCACTGTCGTCATCGCCGTCCGGGCCGACTTCTACGAGGCCTGCACCCGCTACCCGGCCCTGTTCAAAGCACTGGAAGGCCGTCAGGTAGTCGTCGGCCCCATGACCCCCGAGCAGCTTCTAACAGTGATTGAGCGGCCGGCCGAGGCCGCCGGGCTGCTCCTGGAAGAAGGGCTGGTCGCCACTCTGCTCCACCATGCCCGCGTGCATCACGCCGGCGGGCAGACCGCTGTGCTGCCACTGCTCTCGCACGCTCTGCTGGCCACGTGGCAGCAGAAGTCGGGCACCGAACTGACCCTGGCCGGGTACCAGGCCACTGGTGGGATTGAAAAGTCAGTCGCAAACACCGCGGAAGCGGTGTACAACGCCCTGAGAAATGAAGATCAGCCCCACGTGCGCGGCCTGCTGCTGCGGTTGGTGCGCCTGGGTGAGGGCATCGAGGACACCCGCCGCAGACTGCCTCTGGGCGACCTGGCCTCTCCCCACTACCTCGCCTCGGCCGAGCAGGTAATGCAGGCGCTGGCCGATGCCCGCCTCGTCACCGTGGACACGGACAGCGTCGAGATCGCCCACGAGGCGCTGCTGTACGCCTGGCCGCGGCTGCGCGCGTGGATTGACGAAGACCGGGCCGCCTTGCTCACCCTCCAACAACTCTCCGACGCCGCCCTCGCCTGGGACCAGGCCGGACGGCAGGAGACGGATCTGCACCGCGGACCTCGCCTGGACACCGCCGTGCACGCGGCGAGGGGGCAACAGGCTGACGATGGCACGGACCGGATCCTTGGCCCGGTCACGCGCGCCTTCCTGGACCGAAGTCTCGAACACCGGCACATCCAGGAGCATGCGAAGCGCCGCGCGCGCCGCACTCGCCGTGGGGTGACCTCCGCGGTGTGTGTTCTGGCGCTGCTGGCCTCCGTGGTGACCTTCATCTCCGTGCGTGAGCACCGGCAGGCCATGCACCAGACGGCCCGGATCCGCTCGGCCAGCCTGGCCGCCGACGCGAGCATGGTCACCGCCACCGATCCGGGGCTGGCCGCCCAACTCGCCGTCGCCTCTTATCGTTCCGCGCCGACCGAGGACGCCACCACTCAGCTCTACAGCTCACTCGCCACGCCGCTTGACAGCGTCGTCGGCAAGACCGGCCGTCAGATCATGCGGATTTCCACTCAGCGTGACGGCGATCTGGCCGCGGCCTCCAGCACCGACGGGTCCGTTCGCATCTGGAACTTCGCCGATGCCTCCGCACCCGTCCTGGAGGCCAGGCTTCGCACCGCCGGAACGGCGGCAACCGCGCTGACCCCGAACGGCAGGCTGCTGGCGGCCACCTGTCCCACCGAACGCCGTCTGTGTCTGTGGGACCTGTCCGACCCTCACAAGCCCAAGGTTGCCGCGCCCCTGCCCCGGCCTGCCGGCAAGAGTATGTACAAGATCATGTCGATGGCGACCAGCTCGGACGGCAAGCTCCTGGCTGCGGCATCAGGGCTGGGCATCACCTTCGTATGGTCGATCGCCGACCCTGCGCGGCCTCGACTCGTGGCCGAAATACCAGCCCCGACCAGCAGGAAGTCTGACGGCCTTGGCGCAGTAGCCTTCTCCCCGCGCGGCAGCCTGCTTGCGACCACCGTCCTGGGCGGAAAGACCCGGCTGTGGGACCTCTCCCGCCCGTCCGCTCCAGCCTCTAAGGCTACGATCGCCAAGGGATACGCTGCGGTGGCCTTCAGCCCCGATGGCGCCCTGCTGTCCGCGGCCGGGGACAGGGATTTCGGTCTCTGGAAGGTCAGTGACCCCGCCAAGCCCCGGTCGGTGGGGGCCGACGGCTTCAGCCTTGCCAGTTCGGATTTGACGAACATGATGGCGGTGGCCTTCAGCCCGGACGGGGCCACGCTGGCGGTCAGCGGCCTGGGCAGCTCCAGAAACGGCAATTTGTGCCTGCTTGGTCTTGCCGCAGCGAATCAGTCCGACTCCCCGTCTGCCACGTGTACCCCGACCGGTTTCGGTATCCTGGCGCTTGCGTATTTGCCTGGCGGCGCACTGTTGAGCGGCGGCCCCGATGGCGTGGTGCGGTCGTGGCGCTCACCCCTGCCTCTGGTCGCCGACGCGCAATCCCCCTACCTCGACTCGTCGTGGGACTTCGGCGCCAACGGACGGCTGATGGTGGGGGCCATCTCGCCCTACTCCTCATCGTCCATCGGTGTCTGGGACACCTCGACCGCGCGTCGTGTCGCCACGATCAAGCTGTCCGACACGGTGCAGCAAGCGGAGTTCGCCGGTCAGACCTCGCTGCTGAGCGTCGCCCACGACGGCAAGATCCAGCTGTGGGACCTGCGTGACCCGCACCACCCGGTACGGGGTACGTCCTTGGGTGCCGCCCACTTTCCCACCATCGGGAACGTCATCGTCGGCACGGGAGTCGTTGCGAATGAAGCCGGCGACCTTGTCACGGTCCAGGGAACCGACCGCCGCGTGCACATCTGGCATGTCACGGACGCACACCATGCGGCCGAGGTCGGCTCCTTCCCTCTCTCTGACCCCGACAACTGGAGCGGCATCATGCCTGACGGACGCACCGCTCTGGTCGCCACCACGAAGGGAATCGAGTGGTGGGACACTAGCGACCCCCGGCATCCGGTCCGCAGGGGCACCACACGGCTCGCCAATGCGAACAAGGTGAGTCTGGGAACCGACGGTGACCTGGTGGTTGTCTCGACCCCGCAGGAGTCCTCCGACTTCAGCGGCGGCAACATCGTCCGGCTGCTCAGAGTCAGCGCAGGCAAGGTGACCGCGTCGTCCAGGCTCCAGGGGACCGTCGGCGCGGAACTGAACTTTAGCGCCGACACCGGGGTGTTCGCAGCCACGGGCAGCGGTGACAGCTCCGTGCGCTTCTGGGATATTTCCGACCCCCGGCACCCACGACTCCGTGCCAGCGTCCGTACCCCCGCAGGCACCCAGGGCGTCTCATTCGACCAGGACGGCCGCATGGTGGCTGTCCGGACTATGGACGAAATCCAGCTGTGGGACATCGGCGACCTTGCCCAACCGGTCCACAAGGCGACTATTTCGTCACAGGACAACAACATCACGAGGACAGAGTTCCTCCCTTCGGGCGACACACTCGCTGTCGCCCGAAGGGACGGGATCGCCTTCTACAGCTCCGATCTCGCGGGTCTCGCCGATCGAGTCTGCTCCTACACCGGCACGTCCATGTCCAAGGACCAGTGGAACGAGTACGCGCTCGGCATCCCCTACAGCGCCCCCTGTCCGAGCCAGGAGCGATAGCCGGCAGTCACTGTGGGCTCGGTTCACTTCACAGAACAGCGTTCGACAGCAGTTTGGGGGGCTTCCCACAGCCCGGGGCGTGAGCGAGACAACCGCGGTGACGACGCCCATCACGACCACCGCATTCCGACCTGGGACAGCTGGTCCACCCGCTCCGGGGACAGGGCGGCGGCCCTGCATCGCGACGGCGTGGACGGCAGTAGCGCGGAGCCGCTCCGGGACCAGGCATGAAGAGAGGGGGAGTAAATGGCAAAGGGGCGGCCTCGGGCCACGCTGTCGCCGACGCCGTATGGCTGTCCGGGATCGTGCCCCCGTGGTGGACGAGCGGGCAGACCTCCGTGTGCATGGACCTGTCCGGCTGGATGCCCCTGGTGACCAGGGGCAGGTTCCCCTGTGCACAGCCGCGGTGACCACAGCGATCGCCAGCTATTGCGCCCGCCGCGCCGAGCAGCTGCGCGGCTCCTCCGGCCCTTTCGCGGGTTGTATCAAGGGCGGGCACCAAGTCACCCACCGGATACCGGGGCTTGTGCCCCAGTGTGTGGGGGTCCGGGGGTGTCTGAGCTGGATTCGTATGTTTTCGTCGAGCGTTTTGAGGTATGTGGTCCTGGTGGGGGAGGGGGTGGTGAATGGGTGGTGGCTGAGGTCCTTGGTGTCATGAACGAGAACGCCGCCGGCTGCCCGGGCGGCCTCCACGCAGGCGTCCTCGAATTCGGTGCTGTAGCTGCTCTTATGCCAGCAGTTCATGAGTGGGAGCGTCATGATGATCCTCCTGGTCGTAACGAGAGTGCAGAGTCGGATGCCTTGGGGCGTTGATTCTGCGGGGTAGGGGGGAGAGGGACATGTCTGATCGGATGAGGCTGTCGCGTTGGACGTCGGCGGAGGTGGATGTCTTCGAATGGGCGAGGGCGTTATTGAACGTGGTGATTGCCGCCTGCAGCGGCAGGATCGGGGACGCATCGATTCGCGGGGCTGCCCGGGCCTTTCGTGCTGAGCGGGCCCTGCTGCTCGAAGCGCGTGATCGGATGGCCGCCGATGACCAGGACCGCATCGCGGTGATCCTGCGCGAGGTGCCCGACCAGCTGACTGCCGTCCGTGAAGGCGGCAGCGGTGGGTGAAGAGTGAGAGGCGACACGGCTGCTGACGGGCGAAGGGATCACGGAGATCGTCCGAGAGGATGTCCTGCCGCCTCTGGCCCTCATAGTGTCTCAGGACACACCCTGCATGATCGTCTTCGGCGGGCCCCAGGGGTCAAGGAAGACGGCCCCGCGCCCGAGTGTCTCGGGCTGGGCGAGGACATCGTGTTCTACGACGGCGACGACCAACTATTTCCACCCGCACTGCGATCGTCTCGCCTGCGAACAGGGGGCCCCGGAAGCGTCCCGCTCACCGGCCCTGATAGTGGAGGTCGTCCGAGCGGCGGTCATGGATGAGGTGGGGACCAGGTGGCTGAGCATCATGGTCGTCGGCTCCTTCACGAGTCAGGACTCAGCTTGTTCTTTGATTACCGTGGGTAGCTGTTTCGACTAGCTTCACGAGGGGTGCCAGGATTTGTGGCAGTTCGTTCTCGGAGGTGAGCACCGGTTGGTCCTGCCAGGTGTGCTCGGTTCCGGAGTCGATGAAGAGCAGTGAAGTAGTACCCGATTCCCAGAGGAACATGATCCCTGTGCGCTCGTCGGATTCCAGTGTGAGGCTCACTGCTGTGGCCTTCGGCCGTCCTCGGGATGGGGTTCCTGGGACGGGTCGCTTTACCGTAGAGCTGATCCCACGAGAGCGAAGCTCGTGTTCATGTGCGGCATACCAGTCCTTGAGCCACTGAGCGATCTCTGACATTGCGCCCCCATGTGGGCCTCGAACGGCCGTCGGAATTGATCGTAAGCCTGGCAATCATCGGACGCAGGAACGGCCTTCGTCTGATCATGTGCTCCGGCCAAGGGTGCACGTGACCAAGACGAAGGCCGTGAGGGTGAGTCTGCTGCCTGGTGCTGTCCGGAGGGATGCGTTCGCGCAAGCGTCAGCCTTCGAGGTGAGTTCTATGAGTGTCTGACCACACGGCGCGACGAGTTGTTCGAGCTGGTGGACGCGGTGCTGTGTGCGGACGGTGCGGTGAAGTCCCCGGTGGACCTGACGCTGCTGCCCGAACATCGACGTGGGCACGGAGCGATGTACGGCGGCCTGAACCACGGCCTGAACCACGGCCGGATCGACGTCGGTCGGTTGCGGACGGTGCTGGCCGGACTGTCGCTGCCTCGGTTTGCCGGCGGGCGGCTGGTCCTCGCGGTAGATGTGTCGCCGTGGCTTCGCTCGGACGCGCCGTGCTCAGCGGACCGGCTGTTCTGCCACGTCTACGGCCGGTCGAAGACGGCATCGTAGTTCATCCCGGGCTGGCCCTACTCCTTTGTCGCCGTGCTGGAGCCGGGCGCCACCTCCTGGACCACGGTCCTGGACGCGGCCGGCTGGGTATTGTGCCGTGCGTTCATCCGGCACCTCCGGCCTTGTCCTGCTCGTTCGTGCCCTGCGGGCCGACGAGGACGCGTTCGTGCAGCGGCGCCTCCAGGTCCGTCGTGAGCTGTCCGTGCCACAGGGCATGGTAGAGGGCGGGAAGCACCTTGATCGGGTCACCGACAGCTTCGGCTCCTTCCAGCAGCGGCCGCGGCCGCGCGAACGCCTCCAAAACCGTGGGCGTCAGGCCCGGGTGGCTGGCGTTGCGGGGGTGGCGGTAGCCAGCCAGCCACTTCGGATTGGCGGCCGGTACATCGTCGAGCGGTGCAAGGCGCCGGTAGGCCCAGCCGACGTCCGTGCATCTGCGCCATCGCTTCGGCGGCGTTCATTGCGCGTTCGCCGCCGGCGTCGGGGTGGCCGGGGCAGTCGGCGAGCAGCGCGGTGCCGTCGCGGTACTGGGCGAAGAGCTGCGGCACCCAGGACCGCGCCTGCCCGAGCCGGTCGTGCCACAGCAGCTGTACCGGCCGCCCAGCCAGGCCCGTCACGTCGGGGTCGCGGTCCAGCACCATGAGCTGGGTGCGCATCGCGTTCGACCCCGCGGCGACGTGCCGTCCGGTGGTGGCCGACCACCACAGGCCTGGCCCCCAGCGCCTCCAGGACGTGGCGGCGCTCCTTGGTGTGCGGGTACATGCGCGGCAGCACCGTCTCCCGGACGAACATCTTCAGGCGCACCAGGTCCGCCCGCTCACGCTGCCTCACGTCCGCGATATGTGCAGCCAGTTCAGCGGCCCCGGCCGGCCGCCACGCCGTGACCAGTCCCGGTCCGAGATGCCCACCAGGGCCTCGCTCACGGCCATGGCGCCCTCATCCCAGCCATCCTCGAACGCTTCACCCCGAGAGGCCGGCGCCATCCTGTCCAGCTCCACGACCTTGCACTGGCCCCGGCGACCGCCCAGGCCTCCAGCGCCGCCACCAGACCGTCCGCCTCAGCCGCAGGTGCGCCCTGGGCGACCAGGAGCGCGAACAGCTTCAACTGGGCGTTGCTGCCCCCCCCCGTCTGGTACTGCTTCACCTTCCGAACGGAAATCGCTGCTCAGCGCTTGAGCCTTTCCGGTAGATTCGCCGTGACTGGTCATCAGCGGTCGTTCCTCTCGAACGTGAGGGAGTTTTCCAGATGGCGGGGTGTCCCATCTTTCCGCCAACAGTACATGTGCATCAAACTGGATGCACCCACTACACCGAAGCCCGAAACGAACGAATGCCCACCACCTCTGCATGGCCAGCCGAGCCCGCGTAGCGGGCTTCAGGCCCTGAAGGCGAAGCCGGAAGGGCCCGGGGTGGGGGAGCGCAGCGGACACACCCTCAGACGAGTGCGAAGCACTCGTCAACTCCCCAATTGCATCTGACATCACGCCAGACCGGGCCCCGCAACG
>NZ_CP120999.1 GCF_030719295.1 Streptomyces sp. Mut1
GGTAACGCACAGGCTTATCCGATCTATCGGTCCTTCGATGTGGCGAGCGTTACTTGTGTGGCTTCCGAGCTGGTCCGGTGTGGCGATCGCCAGGAAGGCAAGACCGGATATTTCGATGCGGAGCTGCGTGACGTCGCCGGTGTGCTGGCGGCCCGGGACCTCTTCCCGGGCGCGTGGTTCTCCCATGGCGGCTCCGACTTTCGGGGCGCCGATCTGCCCAGTGACGTTGCAGCATTGGCCGGGCTGCTGCCCCTGCAGCTTGATGCGGAGGACCTCCTGGAGGGAGAGACTCTCTCCAGGGCTGTGACAGTGCTGGGTTCTGCGGTGTGGGGGCAGCTCGCGTGGATGGCGCTCACATGGCCGGCGGTACCGGAGCTCGGCCTCGGGCCCGAGCACGCACGCACGGGTGTCCAGGCCTGCTTCAACATCGACGCGAACCACGAACCCGTGGCGGGCCACACGGTCTACGTCCATGTCCATCCCGGTGACGAGGACAGAGCACGTCACCTTGCCCGCACCGTCGGACAGGACCTCATCGGCCCGCCCGAGTACGGCTGGTAAGGCCCGTCATCATTCCGGATCCGGCTGAACAGACGAAATGCGAGAAACGGGCATGCTGAAGAGCTCCATCCGGCTTCGAGAGCACCAGGTTGATCAAAGGAACGCCTTCCGGAAGTGGGTCGGATTTCCTGCAAGATCATCCGTGCCACCGCAGGGCGCCCGGGGCACCATCGTGTCCGCGACCGGCTCCGGCAAGACGATCACAGCCGCCGCATGCGCACTGGAGTCGTTCCCGGACGGCCGGATCCTCGTCACCGTGCCGACGCTGGACCTGCTCGCGCAGACCGCACAGGCATGGCGGGCGGTGGGCCACCGGGCGCCGATGGTCGCGGTGTGCTCCCTGGAGAACGACGCGGTCCTCAACTCGCTGGGGGTGCGCACCACTACGAACCCGATTCAGCTCGCCCTGTGGGCCGGGACCGGGCCCGTGGTCGTGCTCGCCACGTACGCCTCCCTCGTGGACCGCGAGGACATCACCGCAACCACGGGCCAGGGGAAGGTCCGCGGGCCACTGGAGGCCGCTCTGGCGGGCGGTGAGCGGCTCTACGGGCAGCAGATGGACCCGTTCGACCTCACGATCGTGGACGAGGCTCATGGAACGGCTGGTGAGCTGGCGCGGCCGTGGGCGGCGATCCACGACAACGCCCGCATCCCGGCGGACTTCCGGCTGTACCTGACCGCGACCCCGCGCATCCTGGCCGCTCCCCGCCCGCAGAGGGGCGCAGGCGGCCAGGAGGCGGAGATCGCGAGCATGGCCGACGACCCGGACGGGACGTACGGCGCGTGGCTCGCGGAGCTCGGGCTGTCTGAGGCGATCGAGCGGGAGATCCTCGCCGGGTTCGAGATCGACGTCCTGGAGATCCGCGACCCCTCCCCCGTTCTCGGGGAGTCGGAGGAGGCGCGGCGGGGCCGGCGCCTGGCCCTGTTGCAGACCGCGCTCCTGGAGCACGCCGCGGCGTACAACCTGCGTACGGTCATGACGTTCCACCAGAAGGTCGAAGAGGCCCGAACGTTCGCGGACAAGCTGCCCGAGACCGCTGCCGCGCTGTACCTGAACGACGCCTCCGACGCCGATCTGGCTGCCGCCGACAAGCTGCCGAAGTCCTCCATCGACGCGGAGTTCTACGAGCTGGAGGCCGGCCGCCACGTCCCCCCGGACCGCGTGTGGTCGGCGTGGCTGTGCGGCGACCACCTCGTCTCCGAGCGGCGCGAGGCACTGCGCCAGTTCGCCAACGGCATCGACGCGGCCGGACGCCGGGTCCACCGTGCCTTCCTCGCCAGCGTTCGCGTCCTCGGAGAGGGCGTGGACATCACCGGCGAGCGGGGAGTCGACTCGATCTGCTTCGCGGACACCCGCGGCTCCCAGGTAGAGATCGTGCAGAACATCGGTCGCGCGCTCCGGCTCAACAAGGACGGCAGCACCAAGGTCGCCAGGATCATCGTGCCGGTGTTCCTGGAGCCGAACGAGGACCCGACCGACATGGTCGCCAGTGCCTCGTTCCGCCCCCTTGTCGCCATCCTCCAGGGGCTCCGCAGTCATGATGATCGACTTGTCGAGCAGCTCGCCTCCCGTGCGCTCACGAGCGGCAAGCGCAAGATCCACGTCCGGCGGGACGAGGACGGGCAGATCGTCGGGGCCGGCGGCGCGGGCGACGGCGAGGACCAGGAGGAGGAGGACGACGACACGCAGGCCGCCGCCGAAGCGGCCCTGCTCCACTTCTCCAGCCCACGAGACCCGGCAACCATCGCAGCCTTCCTCCGCACCCGGGTCTACCGGCCCGAGTCCCTGGTGTGGCTGGAGGGCTACCAGGCGCTGATCCGCTGGCGGAAGGAGAACGAGATCACCGGCCTCTACGCCGTTCCCTACGACATCGAGATCGAGGTGGGAGCCACGAAGGCATTTCCGCTTGGCCGATGGGTCCATCAGCAGCGGAAGGCGCTACGGGCCGGGGAACTGGAGGAGCGGCGCAAGACCCTGCTGGACGCGCCCGAAGCCGGGATGGTCTGGGAGCCGGGCGAGGAAGCCTGGGAGAACAAACTCGCCGCGCTCCGGTCCTACCGGCGCGCCATGGGACACCTCGCACCCCGTCAGGACGCCGTGTGGGGCGAAGGCGAGGGTGAGGCGATGGTGCCCATCGGGCAGCACCTCGCCAACCTCCGCCGCAAGGGCGGCCTCGGGAAGGACGCGGAACGGGCCCGCCGGCGCGCGGCGCAGCTGACGGAGATCGACCCGGACTGGGACTGCCCGTGGCCGCTGGACTGGCAACGCCACTACCGCGTCCTCGCCGACCTCGTCGACGCCGACGGCCACCTGCCCGACATCGCACCCGGCGTGGCCTTCGACGGCGACGATCTAGGCAAATGGCTGGCACGGCAACGCAAGGCGGTCACCTGGGCGCAGCTGTCCACCGCGCAACAGGAACGGCTGTCCCAGCTGGGCTTGAAGCCCATCCAGCCGCCATCTCCGGCCACAGCTGCCACCCGCGCGACGAAGCCGGGCAAGGCGCAGCAGGCGTTCCAGCGCGGCCTGACCGCCCTCGCCCAGTACGTCGCACGGGAGGGCGAGTCCACGGTGAAGCGGACCCACCGAGAGAAGATCGTCATCGACGGCCAGGAGCACGATCTGGCCTTGGGGATCTGGTACTCCAACCAGAAACAACGCCGGGACAAACTCACCGCCGAACAACTCGACGCCCTCCGGGAGCTGGGCATGGAGTGGGCATAGGAGGCCGGGGTTTGCAGTTTTTCCGTCGACCCGTGGCTGGTGGCCCCATAACGGGTGAGGCCGATTGACGGTTATGGGAGTTGCAGATCAACAGACCGGGTGGGGTATGGGCGGCGGAAATCGGAAGTTGGCGCCGTTAGAGGCGGGGGTGGTTTCCCTCGCAGGTGGGGTGTGGCGGGTGGCACCGCTGCAAGGCGAGATGACGCAGTCGTTTCTGAGTCGGGTGGCTGCACGCTATGGCGTGAGGCTCAGGGATCTGCTGGCGGCAATCGCTGAGGTAGGCGGGCTGTCGAACATCACCGGTCAGACGCGGCTGGACAGTGAGGTTTATCTGAACCGGCAGGCTCGGGATCGGGTATCTCAGTTGTGCCGAGTGCCGGAGCGTCATCTGCGGCGGGCGCTGCCTGCCTGGGAACAGGAGGAGCCTCGAAAGCGGTTCGCCTCAGGGCCAGCGGCGCAGTTTCATCACACTGCGGAGAAGGTTGTGCCCTGGGGGCCGGCGTGTCCGGAGTGCGCGGCGCAATCAGCCGGGCGCGCCGAGTGCGCGCGCTTGTATTTAGAACCGCAGCAGCGGGTGTGCGCGCTGCACCGTCGGTGGCTGATGCAGGTGCCGGGCACGGCCGGCCGAGTGGTGAGGTTGCCGACGGGGGGCGAGCAGTGGGTGCAGGCCCATCGTCGTCATGCGAGGTTGCTGCGTCGTTCCTCGGTGGCTGTGGAGGCGTTCGAGGTGGCTGCAGCGGTGACTGCCTCGTGGTGGTGGCAGGCGTGGTCGCGGGAACACGTGTGGTCTTCTCGGCTGCGGAGCTTGGGCAGTGGGCGGATGGATCCGGAGGTGTGGCGGGTCCTGGCGCGGGAGTTGGTTACGTATCCGGAGACGGTTGCGCTCGCCACGCTGCTGGCTGATGACGCGTTCCGGCAGTGCCTGATCGCGGACGCGCGGGGACATCTGCCGTTTCGGCTGGCTGATTTGCCAGTGCTGCTTTCGGCGGTTGCGCGCTGTGTGCGGCGCTCCTGGTACAGGGAGCAGTTGGCGGATGAGACGTCGGGGCCTTTATTCGCTTGGGCGTATCAGTGCGTGCGGCCGCCGCGTCGCACCGGGCATGGGGAGCAGGCGCTGTGGGCGGTCGCTCCGGCGCACCGTCTACTTCCGCTGGTTGACGAGCTCGCCGCGCGGATGTCTGTCGGGGACGGCGGGCAGAAGGTGGAGGGCAAGAGACGGCGGGGGCTCAACCGGCAGTCGGATGAGTCCTTCACGGCCGGCTTGGCGCATGCGGGTCAGTACGTGCGCGAACACGGGAACCTTGCTGTTCAGAAGGACACCATGGTGGGGTCCTTCCGGCTTGGGGAATGGCTGCACAATGTGCAGACCAGGGCCTGGGCGCTGTCGCCGGATCGTGTCCGGGTGCTGACGGCTTTGGACCCGTGGTGGAACGTTCCCTGGTCGGTGCAGTGGCAGCGCTCGTACTACCGGGCGCGCGATCACGCCGCCGTGGACGGTTGGCCGGATGCAGCCGCAGGATTTGCCGGGACCGCTGTGCTGAACGGTGAGTGGCTGTATCTGCAGTGCACCCAGTACGAGGCTCTCCATCCTGAGCAGCAGCGTCTGCTGGCGGACATCGGCGTCACGGCTGAAGCCGCCCGTACTGCTCAGCCGCGGCGGGCCAGCATGCGGGCACGTTTCGAGACAGGGTTGGCGCACGCCCGGGTCTATGCCGCCAAGCATGGCCACCTGGCGGTCTCCGGTAAAGGGGCGGTGCACGATGGGTATCCGCTGGGGGCCTGGCTGGGGGCCCAGCGCAGTAAGGCGCAACGGGCTGCAAGGCCCACCGAGCGCTCCCGCGCGCTTGCTGCCGTCGACCCGTGGTGGAATCCGCCCTGGCCGCTGTCATGGCAGAGATCCTTCGCACAGGTCCGTTGGCTGGTGCAGGACGGACACGCACTGAATGCGCTGCGTGGCTTTCCGGGCCTCGAAGCGGAGTCCGCGCTGTGGCTGTCGCACCAGTGCGCCGTGTACGGAAGTCTGCAGCGTGATCAGCAGTGCCTGCTGGCCGGTATCGGCATCACAGCTGAGGAAGCCGGCAAAGTCCCCATGACGGCAGAGGAGGCCAAGGCCGCCAGCCAGGCCGCAGCACGGCTGGGTGGCTCAGCCGGCTTAGCCAGCGCCCGTTCCTTCGCCGCGGCATACCGGCACTTGGCGCTGCCCTTCGACTATGTGCATGAGGAATATCCGCTGGGCCGCTGGCTGGTAGCACAGCGCAGCAAGGAACGCCGCCACCTGCGGACGACGGGAACCACCTGGCCGCCCGGGCTGCACCTGACTGAGCTGGACCCCTGGTGGAACCCGCCATGGCACTTCCCGTGGCAGCGCCACTACCAACAGGCCCGCACGCTGTGGCAGGAGGGCAGGCTGCTCCTGCCCGGCCAGCACGCCAGGCCCGGCGGCCGGGACGAGGATGAAGATCCGCTGATGGCGTGGTTGCGTCGGCAGTGCGCCCGGCACGATGTCCTGCTTCCCGCGCAGCAGAACCTTCTCGCCGACATCGGTATCACCGCTGCCACCGCCAGCACCGTCACCGCGTCCCTCACCACTCCCGCCCTGGGGGAGATCGGGCTGGCGCAGGCTCGTAGCTACGCGGCCGAGCACGGGAACCTGGCCGTGACCGACCGCACCCGCCACAACGGCCAGCCCCTGGGAAGCTGGCTACTGCGCCAGCGCCAACGCGCCGCCGACGGGCGCATCGAGCCCTCCCGCCTCGCCGCGCTCAACGCCCTCGACCCCTACTGGAACCCGTCCTGGCCCCTCACCTGGCAACGCGCCTACCACCGGGCCCGCGCCGCCACCGACAGCAACGCCCTGACCAGGACCGAACGCCGCTGGATCAGGACACAGGCACAGCTGTGGGACAGCCTCCACCCCGCCCAACAGCAACTCCTTGCCGCCCTCGGCACCGCTGGCCCTGCCGCCGTGCCCACGCCGGTCCGGACGGCACGCCGCTACCCGCCAGGCGAGGGCCTACCCCACGCCCGCGCTTACGCCACCCTGCACGGGCACCTCGCGGTATCCATCCATACCTACCAGGATGGTTTTCCCCTTGGACGCTAGCTCGTGCAGCAGCGCGGCAAAGCCCGCTCAGGCCAGCTGTCCGCCCACACCCTGCAAGAACTCACCGTCCTGGACCCGTGGTGGAACCCACCCTGGCCCTACACCTGGCACCGCACCTGGCAGCAATACCGCGCCACTATCAGCAGGAACGAACCCGTCCCCGACGCACTCCAACGCTGGGCCGCGCAGCAACGCACCCGCCGGCACACCCTCCACCCTCACCAACAACGCCTCCTCACCCGCATCGGCATCACCGGATGAGATCGCGGTGTTGAGCCTGAAGGCTCTGGCGGGGACAGCAACGAAGAGGTAAGGCCGCGCCGTCAGCGCAGCCGGTTCCGCTGCGTCACGTCAAGCGGGAGACGTAGGCCGGCGCGAGGGCTCGAACTGTGGATTCGGGCAGGTCACCGCTGAGGGCCTGTACTGCCATGTCGACGCCGGGTGTGGTGGGTCCACCGAAAATGTCTTGGAGGAGCTGCAGGCCTTCCCGGGTGATCTCGCCGACTCGGGGATCGTCGCTCAGGCTGGCAAAAATGGCTGCGACCTGAGCCACGGGGATGGCTCGGATGATGCGCAGGACGTCGCCGGCATCCTTGTTGGTGAGGCGTGCGGGGCGGTCATCCGCTTGCTTCAGGCGGTCGTTGATTTTGAAGGCCTTGGCCACAAGGAGGGCGGCGGGGCCGGCGACGTTCACGGTGACCGCTCGGGTGTCGGACGCCTCGAGGCTTGTGATGGCCATGGGTGAGCGGTCGACGGCAGCGACTTCCAGGCCCGGGACCCATCGCGCTGACATCACACCGTGCGGGGGGATCTTGACGCTGCGACTGCCGATTCTGGGGGCCAGTCCCTTGGCCATGAGCAGGTCGAACTCGACCGGAACCTCGCGGTCGCCGATCTGCTGAGTCCGCGCCCACAAGCCGGGCTGGTTGTTACGCAGCAGCTCGAAGCCCGCCTCCTGGAGCGCTTGATCGAGAAGCGGGGCATTCAGCAGGCGGTCGGGGTCAATGCTGATGTCGCCGTCGGAGGTGAAGGGAGAGGTCCGCAGGGCGGCCTCGGGTGTGCGCAGGTATACGGCCTGCGCGCCGACGACGGTCAGGGCGTCGAGCTGGTCGCTGAGGGCGGTCAGTCCGTCCAGGAGGACCCGGCGCGCAACTACGTGGAGCTGCTGGGCATCCACGCCTTCAGGAACTATGGCCATTGTCTCCCCACCCTTGCTGACTGCACAGGACAGCTGAGCTTAGGCGGCCTTCCAGTCCTTGATCGTGTGAATGTCCAAGTTCCTCCACTGTTCGTGGGCGGCCATTCTCTCCAGGACTGCTTCGCCTTCGGCCGGTAGACGTCCGGGACCGCTGAGACAGTCGAGGGCGAGCTGGCTGAGTGCCACATGCCGCAGGCCGCCGACAGTGCGGGAATTCCAGAAGACCACGGGGTCGTGGGCATCGAGGAAGAGCACGTCAGCCTGCTGCTTCACCTCAAGAAGCCCCAGATGGTCCACGAGTTCGTCGGAGAAGTGGTCAGGGCGGATGTAGACCATGAGTTGCCCGCCGACGGACAGCGGAGCCACCTCCCGTGCGGCGTAGGAGCCGGTGATGGCGATGAGGTGGCGGGAGGCGAAGGCGTTGCGGAGCTGGTTGAGCAGGTAGTCGATGCCGTTGGGAGCGATGAAGCCGCTATAGGGATTCAGGTTGAGCAAGTGGGAATGCTCTGCCCGGGCGCGCAGCAGCCCCTGCCAGTTGACCGTGTGGATGGTGCGACCATCGCGCCGGATCAGAAGCTGGTCCTCGAGGGCCCCCAGAAGCCGGGAGACATAGGCGAGGCTGAGCCCGGTCGCCTCGGCAAGGTCGCTGGCACGGTAGGGCGGCCTTACGTCCGCCAGGATGCGCACCAGGCGTTCGGCCTTCGAGCCCGACAA
This sequence comes from Streptomyces sp. Mut1, assembly GCF_030719295.1. Classification (NCBI taxonomy): domain Bacteria; kingdom Bacillati; phylum Actinomycetota; class Actinomycetes; order Kitasatosporales; family Streptomycetaceae; genus Streptomyces; species Streptomyces castrisilvae. The sequence continues at coordinate 8,302 of NZ_CP120999.1, forward strand.
GGTCACCGCCGACGAGGACGGCGAGGCGCTGCGCGGGGCTCGCATCTGGCCCTCGGTGTAGATGAAAATGGCCGGACGGTCCGCCCGGATCCAGACGTTGCGGGTCAGGTCCAGGTAGCTGATGCCGTGGGCGCGCAGGAGATCCTGGGTCTTGGGAGAGATCCAGGGAGCCATGACCATCAGCGAGGTGAACGAGTTCACCTGACGGACCAGGTGCAGCTTGCTCAGGAGCTCGGTGTTGACGGTGCGAGGCGTGAGTGAGGACTTCAGGTCCACCACGTACCGGGTGGTGTGGCCCAGATCGGTGGAGCGGATCTCGATGACGCGGTCCGTGTACCAGTCAGTAGCATCCTGCTGATGGCCGGGGGCCGCCTCAACCGTCCAGCCCTCGCCGAAGAGACCGCGCAACCGCTCCAGGCCCGTATCGAAGAGTTGCCTAGCCGACTCCTCTCCGTCACTTTTCAGGTCCACATCCACTCCAATGGTTACTTAAAGTGACAACTTGCCTGGTTGGGGAACTTTCCTTAACTAAGCAAGCTCCATTTGCAGGCAAGTTAACTCTACTGCTCATGTTTCCTTGGTTAAGCAAGCTCGAAGATCGAGCAAGTTTCCCTCCCGGCGGTTCCCCCAAGGCGGCAGCCAACGCCGCAGGCGGATCGCATTCTCACAGGACAGAACCGGGCGCCCCGGCGTCCCGGCCCGCCGGGCGGGATCCCACCCGGCCAACAGACGTGATGCAGGACCGGTGGCCGGGCCGGCTGCTCGTCGCCCTCAGCGGGCCCGCGGCGCCGGGGTGAACATGCCTGACGGGCCATCGAGGAACGTAGGGGCGGCGCAGCGCTGCGAGGGAGGATTACACCGATAGGTCGACACCGAGCTAGGGCAGTGGTTCGGAGAGTCGATCGAGTTCGTTCAGCACCGCGTTCAGTCCTCGTCTCTTCCCAGCCGGTAAGAGACGGGCGCCCGGTGCAGCTCAGCGCGCTTTCATATCCTCGGAGGGTGGCAAGAGTCCGATTTCTCGTGCGGCCTGCAGGTCGGCGTACGCCTGTGTCCGCCCTACGTGGGTGGCTGGGCAGACCAACGCCGTGATCACGCGCCGGGTAGGCCAGTCGGCAGGTGCCTCCCAAACGATCTCTGCCGTCTTCTCGATCCGGGGTAGGTAGATGGACCACCACTTGGGCCCGCAGCGGCGCCGGAGCTCCTCCAACAGTGCGGTCTGTCGGCTGTCCGCCGGGCTTGTGCGCATCGTGCTGCCTGGCGACCAGCCAGCGACTGCCCACGTCCAGCCCTGCGATGACTGTTCGAATGCGTCATCGGGCATCGTTGCGAGCGCGAGCGGCAGCGCGAGCTTGCGGGCGGAGGCCCGGACGTAGTCCTTCTCCACGCCGGAGGAGAGCCCGGCAACGGAGGTCGCGTTGTCCGGCTCGATGAACCCGCCCTGTTCGACTTCCACCGCGGTGCACATCTCGATCTTTGTGGCGGCGCACCGCAGGCTGATACGGAATCGAGGAGGAAACAGCCGTCCCGCCACTGATACCAGTGCTTCCTCGTACCAGGGTTGATCACCGTCATGGTGCGCGGGCTCAACGCTCATACCTCCGGTCCAGTACGTGTTCACGACGACCTCGCACCGGGCCAGAGGCCGCCGACCAAAAGGCCGAGCGTCGTGGTGACACCGAACGTGCCCGAAGCCGTACGAACCGCGGGGACAAGGGGGTCATGACTGGCCTGGGAGAGGACCATGGAGATCAACGCGGCGACGAGGCCAACCACGATGGCCCCCAAGATGTAGTGGAGTGGAATCTTCACTCGGCCACTCTCTCGCCCCAAAGCCCCATAAATCCACGCCCTCCGGTCCGGGGAACCAGCTTCGAAAAAGCGGACAACCTGCGAGCAGGGAACACGCCCAGTTTGTTCGAATCCAGCGGCGATCACCTGTCGCCCTCGGGCACTGGTCAGACAGCTGAGACGCCAGGCACACAGCGTATGCCGGGCTCAGGCAGCCCAGCCGATGGAGGAGACGTTGCCGTACGCGTCGTACTCGGAGCGGGACTGCTGCACGCGTAGGTGACAGCGGGTTCTATGCAGCCAGGGCTGCGGGTGGGGTCATGATGGCTTCGTACTCGATGGGGGTCAATCGGGCCAGGCGTTTCTGACGCCGGCGTCGGTGGTAGGTGCGCTCGATCCAGGTGACGATGGCGATCCGCAGTTCCTGGCGGGTGGCCCAGGTGCGGCGGTCGAGGACGTTCTTCTGCAGCAGCGCGAAGAAGCTTTCCATGGCCGCGTTGTCGCCGGCGGCACCGACTCTGCCCATCGATCCGATCATGCTGTGACGTGCGAGAACGGCAACGAACCTCCGGGAACGAAATTGCGACCCTCGGTCGGAATGCACGATGCATCCAGCGACCTGGCCGCGGCGGGCGACGGCGGATTCCAGGGCTTTGACGGCAAGGCTGGACTTCATCCGGGCGTCGATGGAGTAGCCCACGATGCGGCTGGAGTACACGTCCTTGACCGCGCACAGGTAGAGCTTGCCCTCGCCGGTGGCGTGCTCGGTGATGTCCGTCAGCCACAGCCGGTTCGGCCCGGCAGCAGTGAAGTCCCGCCGGACCCGGTCGTCGTGGACCGGCGGGCCGGCCTTGGTGTTCTTGCCTCGGCCTCGGCGTTTGCCGAACGCGCTCCACCAGCGGTTGTCGCGGCAGATCCGCCAGGCGGTCCGCTCGGCCATGGCCTCACCGGCCGCCCGGGCCTCGTCGGCCAGGAAACGGTGTCCGAACTCCGGGTCGTCGCGATGCGCGTCGAACAGGGCGTCGGCCCGGTATGCCTCGGCCCTCTCGGTGTCGGTGACCGGTGAAGCCAGCCACCGGTAGTAGGGCTGGCGGGCCAGATTGAGCACCCGGCACGTCACCGCCACCGGCACCCGGTCAGGGGCAGCGGCGGCGGCCAGCTCGCGGACGAGCGGGTACATCATTTTGACGGCAGGTTCGCCTGCGACAGATACGCCGCAGCCCTGCGCAGTACCTCGTTCTCCTGCTCCAGGAGCCGGATGCGCTTACGGGCCTCGCGCAGCTCGGCCGACTCACCCGACACCGGCGCGGGCTTGGCGCCGCCCTCGTCGGTGTCGGCGCGGCGCAGCCACTTCGACAACGTGATCGGGTGGACGCCGAAGTCGGCGGCGATCTGTTCCAGCGTGACGCCGGGCTCGCGGTTGCGTGCGACCCGCACGACGTCCTCGCGGAACTCTTTCGGATACGGCTTGGGCACTGCAACATCCTTCCAGGCCGCCTCTCAGCAAGCCAGGTCAGGTGTCACCTATCCGTGCAGCAGTCCCCA
>NZ_CP121000.1 GCF_030719295.1 Streptomyces sp. Mut1
GCAAGTAGAGGGCTTGTCTAACAATTTAAAAGCATCTCATCAGATTAATGCGGAGTTGAGAGAGAGAAATAAAGAATTACATACAAAAATAGGCTCGTTACAAGCTCATATAAACGATTTGAAGATAAACGTAAAGGTTTTATATCAACAAACGAAAAAAGTCTTTAAAGAGCAATTTAAAACGTTTAGAGGGCTTGTTAAGAATGAACTAGTTGGAAGGGAAGTAGAGGATTACTTTGAGCGTGAACATAAAAACGAAATGACTAAACAACGAGGATATGATATGGAAAGGTAAAACCGCCTTAGAATCAATTCTTGGGCGGTTTATTCAACTGCATTAATTGGAGCCTTATTATTATTAAAATCTTCGAATCTAGCAAGTAAGTATTTCTCTTTTGTATCTTTACCACGATGAACAAGGCTTGGATGTATCATTATTGCTCCAGTTCTTCTAGTAATTATTTGGGCTTGCTCCAGTGTTTTTAATGTGTCTATTACAGTTTGTCTAGATACCTTGCTTTTTTCGGTCAATTCTCTTGTAGTTATAATTAACGTATTTGTTGATTTGTCCATGTTTTCTAATATGTATTTTACAACTTGCATTTTTTTATTACCTAAACTATCTATTAATTGAACGATTGCAGTTAAATATGTGATCATAAAACCATTTCTAGGAGTTTTCTTTATGACTTCATCAGTTTCTATTATTTCACCTGTATCTAGGTTTCTCCATCGACTTTTACCGTTATATATTATTTCGTTTTCAGTTTTTTGTTTTGGCATATTATCACCTTTCTCCTATATTTTTATATTTCCATTTTATCATAATTAGACCAAAAGGTCAAAAAAAAATAGACCAAAAGGTATAAAAAATTAGACCAAAAAGTATAAAAAATTAGACCAAAGAAAATGCCCTTCAATAGCTATATATCAGCTTAAAATCTACTTTTTACCCCCTGCTTACTCTTTTCTATATATTTAAGGCGATAAATATCGCCTTAAATATATTCTTTTTTCATTTTTTTTAGAGGGCTTTCCACAATGCAATAGTCGAGTAGTATTTTTTGAGAAAACCACTCAAAAAATCTCCACTCTTTTGCTATTGCATAGTGAAATTCGGCAGGTGTGAGCATGTCGCCAAGCCGAACATACCAAAAACGAGGATTTAAGTTGCACGACTTGGACTAGCAATTGTACCTGCCGAACCGCCTTGATCTATCGTTCAAGAATTTCACTAATGCCATATAAAATTACGTTAAGTTCCTGGGGGCTAGCCCCCAAACCCCCAGCCAGCACTCACACCCAAAAACAAGGGGGATACCAATAAAAAAGTCAAAATCCACTATATAGGATTTTGACTTTTTTATTGGTATTGAACTACAAGGGTCCCTACAGGCTGTTTTTGAACACCCGTAGTTCTTTTTAAAAGGGATTAATTTATCAGATTTATTAAATGAATAATTCATAAAATCCCCTTTCAATCACTCTGTTGTATGGCAATTTATCAAGTAGGCAGTTGTACATAAGTAGTGTATGCAGGGGACAAAAATGTGTATATAACTGGATAAGCCTTTTTTATTTTTGGCTTGGTATGAAAAAAGAACCCTAATGTTGGATAGGGTTCTTTTTAGGGGTAACAGTTGAAGGTTGAAGGTATATTTCATATTTATTATGTACTTTACTCTTATATTCATTCGAATAGGAAACACATATGTTTGGAGTAATTTGCAAAGCGATTGTTGGAAAAGGAAAAATTAGCGGTAAGTGTCAATGGTAAGCGGACTGGAAGGGGTCAGCGGTTTGTGCTGATCCATGAAAGGAGCATTAAGGAATTGACACGTGCAATTGATTCTTCACCCTCTTGGCCTGTCAAAACGTCAAACGTTTTGGCCTGCCAACCGGCGAGGGAGTCCCTCAAGGATTGAGGGGTTGGGGAGTTCGATTGATGGGGTCAAGGGGAAGAGTTCCCCTTGTAGGTTCGGACAAAGTCCGAGGTTTTTTTGCCATGCAAGGCATGGTTTGGCGAAGCCAACGAGCCTCGCAGAGCACGTCCAAATGAAATTTGGTATAACGTGCTAGACCAAATTATTGGATTCTCTCAATCTTCGTGCTATGCTGATTACCAAAAGGGGGGCTTACTTGTGGCTCATGTAGAAAAATATACAAAAGGCAGCGTACAAGGATTATCGATTCATTGGGACAGAAAAACAGAAAATCATTCGAATCAAGAGATTGATAATGAGCGGTCAAATTTAAATTATGATTTATGCGAAAAAGAAGGAGATACACTTTCCCGCATGAATGATCGATTACGTGAAGTACATTGTTTGAATCGGAAAGATGTAAAAGTTTGTAGTGATTGGGTTGTTACGTTACCAGAAAACTTGAAGGGGACTTCAGAAAAAGAACAACGTGAATTTTTTGAAAAAACCTATGAGTTTTTAGCGAATCGTTATGGCGGTGAAAAAAATGTATTGTCCGCTAACGTACATAAGGACGAAACAACACCTCATATGCATTTTGCTTTTATGCCTGTTGTTTGGGACGAGAAAAAACAACGGGAAAAAGTTTCAGCCAAAGAGGTTTTAACAAGAAAAGATTTAAAGACATTCCACCAAGATTTAGATACATTTTTGAAAAAGGAAATACCACACATCTACAAAGATGGAATTTTAAATGATAAAACGATTGGTGTTGATACCGTTAAGGATTTAAAAAAGCATTCTCTAGAAATAGAGAAACAAAAAAAGGCGATGGATGCGGAAATAAAGATAAAAGAAAAAGACTTGGAGAGAAAAATCCAATCTTTAGATAAAGAATTTGAAAGTAAAAAGAAAAAGCTTTTAGATCTCAGTGAACAATTACCACAAGAAATCAAAATCAATGCAAAAGGGAAAGAGAAAAAAACAGAGGTTGTGAAAAAAGGATTATTTAAAACAGAAACGATAACCAAAAACACTGGGAATTGGATTATTGGAACGAACGAATTGAAAAGAGTACAAAAAATGGTGAACGCTGCCTATATGGTCAAAAGGGATTATGAACGTTTGCAAAGTACAGATTTGGTGGAAGAAAATAAAAAATTACACCT